>JANOAP010000292.1:0-6170 GCA_031411175.1 Rhodoferax sp.
TAAGGAATACGAATCGATGCCGAGCGGTTTTTAGCCGAGTAAGCCAGCTTGACCGGCGCCTCAAAACCAGGAACCAGACGCTTGTAGCTGTTGGTGCCAGGGTTGGTGATGGCGTTCAGTGCACGGGCGTGCTTGATGATGCCGCCGATGTAGTACAGCGCGAAATCTGACAGACCTGCATAACCGTCACCGGCAAACAGGTTTTTGCCGTCTTTCCAGACCGACTGGTGAACGTGCATGCCGGAACCGTTGTCACCCACGATGGGCTTGGGCATGAAGGTCGCCGTCTTGCCGTAGGCGTGGGCCACGTTGTGGATCACGTACTTTTGCAGCTGAACCCAGTCGGCGCGCTGAACCAGCGTGCTGAATTTGGTACCCAGTTCCAGCTGGCCGGCATTGGCCACTTCATGGTGGTGCACTTCAACCGGAATGCCCAGGGCTTCAAGCACCAGGCACATTTCCGAACGCATGTCTTGCGAGCTGTCAACCGGGGGCACGGGAAAGTAACCACCCTTGACGGCTGGGCGATGGCCCGAGTTACCGTGTTCGTATTCCTTGTCGGTGTTCCAGGAGGCTTCTTCGGAGTCAATCTTGTAGAAGCAGCCCGACATGTCGTTCTTCCAGCGCACGCTGTCGAACACGAAAAATTCTGGCTCCGGACCGAAATATGCGGTGTCGCCAAAGCCGGAGGAACGCATGTAGTTTTCAGCCCGCTTGGCCAGCGAACGGGGGTCACGTTCATAAGCCTTACCGTCAGCAGGATCGACCACATCGCAGGTCATGATCATCGTCGTTTCTTCAAAGAACGGGTCGATGTTGGCGGTGTTGGGGTCAGGCATCAACTGCATGTCGGAGGCTTCAATGCCCTTCCATCCGGCGATGGATGAACCGTCAAACGCATGGCCTGAGGTGAATTTGTCTTCGTCAAAGGCGGAGACAGGCACAGTGACGTGCTGTTCTTTGCCACGGGTATCGGTGAAGCGGAAGTCAACAAACTTGACTTCGTTTTCTTTCACCATCTTGATCACGTCTGCGACGGTCTTGGCCATCAAATACTCCTGTTGAACGGTTATGAAAAAAACTTACCTAGCCGTGAATGCAGTTTTTATGCCACCACGGCTACTGAACATTTCTGCCCATTGCCTAACGCGCTGTCTATTTTGCCCTGACTTGGCACCCATTTGCGGGCATGCTGATCGACCAAACACCAGAACGAACCGTTTAAAACGCACATATTTGGTGCGAATTTGAAAATGCACTAAACTGGTGCAATTTAGCTTCGCACCACTTCCGGGCCAAGGCGGGCATTGAACTTTTCCAGACCTTTAAGCATGGCCGGGTAAGCGGCATCGACCAAAGCAGGCGTGCCCTTGACCCCCAGCTCGATGTGCCGCCCGTGCTGGGGGTGGTCCACGCTTGGCAGGCTGAACACCTTGATGCCAACATAGGTGCTTTCCAGCTCTTCCATCAGCGGCGTGAGCGTGGCTTCCATCGCGCCATAGACGATAACGGACTTCTCAACCCAGGCACCGGTTTGAAACAGGTGTTTGTATTGGTTGTCTAAAACCCATACCATCATGGGCCAAGCCATCACCGGAAACCCTGGCACAAAGTGGACATTGCCACACGTGAACCCCGGAATCTTGTTGTACGGATTCGGAATGATCTGCGCGCCGACCGGGAACACGCCCATGTTCAGGCGGTGAATGTTGTCGGGCCGGTTGGGCTCGTAAACCGTGCCTTGCTCTTTTGCGGTGTCCTGCATGCGCTCGCGGATCAGCGCTTCGGCCTGCGGGTGCAAGGCCAGCTCTACCCCCAGCGCCTTGGCAGCGCACTGGCGCGTGTGGTCGTCTGGCGTGGCACCGATGCCGCCGGTAGAAAACACCACGTCGCCCGAGGCAAAGGCACGTTTCAGGCTGGCCGTGATGCGGTCTGGCGAATCACCCACATAGTCCGCGTAGTCAAGCTGCAAGCCGCGCGCTGCCAGCAGCTCGATGGTTTTGGGCAGGTGTTTGTCGGCACGCTTGCCCGACAGGATTTCATCGCCAATGATGATGAGGCCGAATTGGGTTGTCATTGCGAAAATTAGAAAGAAGGTGGCGGGGAAGGAGGAACCGTAGGAGGCACGGGTGGCGCAGGTGAAGTAGAAGGAGGCGAAGGGGCTGCCACGCCAGACCGTCCATCAGCAATTTTTGGCACGCCATCATGCGCTACATTTTCAATAGCTGGTGAAGAAGGCGATACGGCGGATGCGGGGGCTTGGGTACTATTTTCCTTGCGAAGCTGCTGCAGCGCCGCCAGCGTGTAATGCGCAAACCACAGCGACGAAAACGCAAACACCAGCGTGTACATCCAGATCGCCACCGGCACCAGGATGGGTGCCATGGCGATAAACATGGCACCCGACGCCCACAACACGCTGGGTGCCGCACCCAGATAGCCGCTGATCACGCCAATGGTCAGCAGGTTGGTGCGGTGCTCACGGAAGATCTGGCGGCGCTCGTCCCGGCTGGCGTGGTCCACCAACGCGTCATACGACATCACGCGGTAAGTCAGCCAGCCCCAGATCAGGGGCGGCAGCACCAAAATCAGGGGTGGGACCAGCCACAGCGGTATGGACACCAGCATGGCGACCACGGCCAGCAGGGTGGAGCCAAGCGACCAGAACACGCTGGCCATGATGGACCCGCCCTTTTTGCGCTCCAGGGTGGAGAAGCGCCGGTCTGCCACCAGGGCCACCATGGCGGGCGTCATCATCCAGGCCACAAACAGCAGTGAGATGATCACAATCACCGGAATCGCCAGAAACAAAACCACCACCGGTGCCAGCACAATGCGCAGGTTGCTCAGGCCCAGCCCTTCCAGCCAGCGGATCATGGTGTTGACCATGTCCAGGCCTTCCAGCTGCGTGCGCACCGTGACCAGCGCGGCATCCCAGAAAAGATAACCCACACCCAAAGAGACCGTCGCCATGATGATCAGCGGCAGCACCGACAGCGCAATCACCCGGGGATGCAGACAGTACATGGCTGCACGCCAGAAGGAGTCAAGGAGCTTGTTCATGCAGCAAGGATAGCGCGAATGCCGCCCTGCCCGGCTGAGGCAGGCCCAGACCCGCTTGGTCCCGCTCAGTCCCGCCCAAACAGCCGCTTCACGCCCTGCCACTGCTGGGACCAGAAACCCCGGCCATAGTCGCGCACGCCAGTGGGGCCGGGCTCTACCTGGTCGCGCACGCCGGTGGGGTCATAACGCAAGTCAAAATTCGCCGTGCCAAACAGCATGTCCCACCAGGGCAAGAGCACGCCAAAGTTGTATCCCCCCAGAGTCCCTTTACCCCGGGACTCATGCCCAATGCCAATGCTGTGGTGCAGCCGGTGAAAGCGCGGGCTGATCCACAGGCGCTCGCCGACGCGGCCAAACCACAGCCGCACATTGGCATGCTGAAAGCTCTCGCTCAACTGCGTGAAGGCCACAATCGCCACAAACTGGCCCGGTGCAATGCCAATCAGTTGCGCGGCAATCACCAGCAGGGTGTCGCGCAGCAAGTCGTCCAGCAGGTGGTTGCGGTTGTCGCTCCACATCGTCATCTGGCGCTGCGCGTGGTGCAAAGAATGCAGACGCCACCACCATTCAAACTGGTGCTGCCCCCGGTGAATCCAGTAGTCCAGAAAATCAAACGCCAGCAGGTAAATCAGCAGGCTAACCAGGGGCCGATCCGTCACCCCGGGCCACACATCATCCAGATGGAAGGTGCCCAGACCGGCCACGCGCAACCCGCCAAACAGGTCGGTCAACACCGGCTCCAGCGAGAAAAACAGCGCCAGCCGGAACAGCCCGAGCCGGTGAATTAGCGTGTAGACCACGTCGGTGCGCACGGTCGCGCGGTCAGTGATGGCCTCCACAGGCCGCCAGCGTTGCAGCGGCCCGATGACGGCAATGAGGACCCCGAGCTGCAATAACCCCACCAGCAGCCATCCGGTGGCGGCATAGCCGTCTTCCAGCAGATTGCCCATGCCCGCCAGGAACATCACCGGCTGGATCAGCGTCTCAAACAGCCACTGCTGCGCGCCAGAGAACGTGTTTGAAACCGACTCGGCCAGGGCGTTCATGGTCTGCGTGCGCCGCCTTTACTGACCGCGGGCTGCAATCCACGGCTTGTAGGCCGGGTGCTCGCGCAGGGTTTGAAAGCAAAAACCTTTTTCCTTCAGGCCCACAATCAGCGGCTCCAGCACGGCGGGTGCCCAAGGGTCTTTGCGCGACCAGATGCCCAGGTGCGCCACCAGAATGTCGCCCGTCTTGATGTCACGCAGGGCCTTCTTCAGCAGCGCCTCGTTACTGGCCTGCCCGCTGGGCAACTCATCACCCAGAAAACCGGCAGGCGACCAGCCCACATGCTCGTAGCCACAGGCCTTGGCGGCAGCCAGCAGGCGGGGAGACGTCTTGCCGCCCGGTGCGCGAAACAGCGGCAGCGTCTTTTTGCCGGTGAAGTCGGTCAGGCGCTCTGCCGCATAGGCAATGTTGTCGCAATATTTTTTGGCGTCCCAGGTGAACTCACGCCCCTCCAGCGCGCCCGACGACGGGCGTATGCGGAACTCCGGTGCCACGCCTTTGAGGTCGCCACGCCAGTACGCGTGGTCGTAGGTGTGCGATGCAAACTCATGCCCTTCAGCAGCGCGCGCCTTCCACCAGGGTGCCCAGTGGTTGCCCAGGCTGCCATCGCCTTCCTGGGTGCGCTCGTTGGCGGCAAAAAAGGTGACCTTGACGTTCTGTCGCTTGAGCACATCGGCAATCAAGGGTGCGACGCCCATGTGGCCGGTGTCGAACGTCAGGTACAGCGGCTTTTCGCAGGAATTTTCGGCTGTAGCTCCCGTACTACAAGCTAAGGCAGCTATGCAAATAATAGCGCCATACCGGCCTTTATGCCAGCCTGTAGGCCAGCCTGTAGGCCAGCCTGTCAGCCTATTGCCGGCCTGCGTGATCAAGTGTCCAGACGCCATGCGGTGATTTCCCCACGTTGACCTGACGCACCACCTTGCGCGTGGTGGTGTCAATCACGCTGAGTTTCTTGGCCCAGCGCGAAGCCACATAAATGAATTTTCCGTCAGCTGTCACGTCCATGCAGTCGGGCCCGCTGGGCGCGGGGTAGTTGTCTACCACCGTCATGGTCTGGTAATCAATCTTGCTGATGGTGTTGGCCACGCGGTTGCTCACGTACACATGGCGCTTGTCGCCTGCGGCCCGGAATGCGTGCGCGCCGGCCGCCGTCTTGAGAAGCTTGACCAGCTTGGGTGCCGGGCCGGTCACGTCATAAATCTCAACCCCTTCGCCGCCCGTGAGACCGATGAGCAAAAACTTGTCATCCGGTGTGCCAAACACGTCGGCCGGCATGGCACCGGTTTTGCCGCGCCATTTCAGCGTCTGCGTGGGCAGATCAATCAGCACCAGCTCATCGCTGTCTTGCATGGTGGCGTAGATGGTTGTGCTTTTGGTGTCGATCCACAGGTGGCTGGGCGTCTTGCCGGTGGCAATGCGCTTGGCCAGCTTCAGGTCTGTGCCGTCCCATTTATAAATATCGATGTGGTTCAGGCGGTTGGCCGCCGTCACAAACCATTTCATGTCGGCCGAAAACCGCAACTGGTACGGGTCCAGAATGCCGCGCACCGTGCGTTGCACCTCGGCCGTCACCGGGTCAATGAAGGTGAGCGAATCACTGAGTGCGTTGGCAATGATCAGCGATTTCTCATCCGGCGTGAGGTACATGTGATGCGGCTCTTTGCCAGTCGTGATGCGCCGGGTTTCCTTCCAGGTGGCCGGGTCGATCACGCTGACGCTGGCATCCAGCGAGTTGAGTACAAAAATCGGCTTGGTGCTGGGCGCTTGCGGCTGGGCCTGGGCCCACACAGAAACCGGCGCGAAGACCGAAACAATGAGCGCCAGCAAGGCAGCTCTGGGGGCAAAAAACGTCACAAAAATCCACTTCTGAGGTAACCCATGAGTGTAACTGGCGGGGAATGGTGCCCTGAAGCTGGAGCCTTGTCCAATGAGGTATGAGCCTGAAGGGGACGCGTATTTCCACCCAGAAATGAGCCCGAGGCGGCGAATTTGGGGTTGAACTGATGGCTTGATCATCCAAGGATGGTGATCGACATGGATGAGGCCAGGCTGCGCAC
>JANOAP010000293.1:0-3707 GCA_031411175.1 Rhodoferax sp.
CTTTTGGAAAACTCCTGGCTGGAGGGCAGCAATGCCCCGCTCATGCGCTCGTTTTGCAGTCGCAGCATGATCACAACATCGCAGTCTTTGATGCCCTCTTGCAGCGTGTGGCAGACCCGCACGCCCATTTGCGCCATGTCGGACGGCACCAGCGTTTTGGGGCCTACCACACGAACCTCGGCACAACCCAGGGTGGTCAGCGCATGGATGTCCGAGCGTGCCACGCGTGAATGCAACACGTCGCCCACGATGGCCACAGTGAGGTTGGCAAAGTCTTTCTTGTAATGCCGGATGGTGAACATGTCCAGCAAGCCCTGGGTGGGATGGGCATGACGGCCGTCACCCGCATTGATGACGTGCACATGCGGCGCCACATGCTGGGCGATCAGGTATGGCGCGCCGGACTCACTGTGTCGCACCACAAATATGTCGGCCGCCATGGCCGACAGGTTGGCGATGGTATCAAGCAGCGACTCCCCTTTGCTGGCCGAGGAGCGGGCGATGTCCAGGTTGATGACATCCGCGCTGAGCCGCGTGGCGGCAATCTCGAAGGTGGTACGGGTACGCGTGGAGTTTTCAAAGAACAGGTTGAAGACGCTTTTGCCACGCAGCAGGGGCACCTTTTTCACTTCACGGTCATTAACCGAGACGAAGTTGGCCGCCGTATCCAGAATGTGCGTCAGGATGCTCCGGGGCAGGCCCTCTATCGAGAGCAGATGGATCAGCTCGCCGTTCTTGTTGAGTTGGAGATTGCGTTTGTAAAGCATGGCAGTTGCAGGCCTAACGGTTCTCCACGTTGAAGGTGAATTGCCCTGAATCACTGCGTGCCAGCGCCAGAGACTGTGATGCTGGCAGCGACACACGGGCGGCACAGAAGTCGGGCTGGACGGGCAGCTCCCGCCCGCCACGGTCCACCAGTACAGCCAGTTTGACACTGGCCGGGCGGCCATAGTCAAACAGCTCGTTGATCACGGCGCGAATGGTGCGGCCTGTGTAGAGGACGTCGTCGAGGATGATGATGTGTGCGTCGTTCACTTCGAAGGGCAGGCGTGTCTGCCCGCCTGCGGCCAGGCCGCGCCGCGCAAAGTCATCGCGGTGCATAGCGGACGAAATAATGCCCGGCAAACCATCCAGCGCAAGGTCTTTTTGCAGCCGCTCGGCCAGCCAGGCACCACCCGACGTAATTCCAACAAGACGTGTCTGTGCGGACTTGATCTGCTGAACGCCACTTTGTAGCTCCCGGTAGAGCGCCTCTGCATCCAGGATAAGTGCCCCCACGTTCTTCGCTTCGCGTAACTCACTGCCCCCCCGGGGGGCTAATTTGGCTGCGCCGCTCTTCGAGAGCCCTTGGGGCGGCCCGGCGGGAAATTGATCCGCATCGCTCTGCGAATTCATGGCAGGCTCCTCAAAAATTGTTCCAAAATAATGCAGGCCGACGCTGCATCGGCGTCCCTGGCACCACTTGCCAACGCTTCGGTCGTGCTGTAACGCTCGTCCACCTCAAACACCTGCAACTTGAAGCGCCCGGCAAGCTGTCGGCCAAATTTGCGTGCCCGAAGCGTATTTTCATGCTCTGCGCCATCGGGGTGAAACGGCACGCCAATCACAATCGCGTCAGGCTGCCATTCACGTAACTTGAGTTCAATGAGCCGAAACCGCTCGTCACCCCCGGCGTGAATGCTGCCCTGCGGTTGAGCCGTCCGAAGCAGGCGATTGCCGACCGCCACACCGGTCCGCTTCAGGCCAAAATCCAGCGCAAGAAAAGATTGAAAATGAGCAGGAGCGGCAGTCATCCAGAGCTTATTTACCGTAGCGGACTTCTACCAGGAATACCGCAGAACTGGCTCTGCCAGGCTGCTGGTATTGCCCCCAGCAAGGGGGAAAGCGGCCACACGAAGTGGGCAAGCCGGGGGGTGTGCCCATTCAGTCACGCGTGCCCCGCCTCAGGCGACAGCATCCAGGCCTGCAAGCCCAGCAACAGCAGGGCTTTGTCGTAGCGCTGGTCAACCGGCGTGTCAAAAATGACGGTGAGGTCGGCATCGACCGTGAGCCAACTGTTTTCGCCCAGTTCCGACTCAAGCTGACCTTGGCCCCAGGCCGAATAACCCAGCGACACCAGAACCCGGCGCGGACCGGCACCCGTAGACAAAGCCTCCAGCACATCTTTTGACGTGGTCATCTCCAGCCCGCCAGGAATCGTCATGGTCGATGCGTAAACCGACTCGTCGGGCTTGTCAGCGGCTGCAAAAATAGGGTCGTGCAATACGAAACCACGCTCAGTCTGAACCGGGCCGCCCTGAAACACAGGTGTATCGACCAGATCAGCGCGCATCAGGGGCAGTTCAACCTTGTCAAACAATCCTTTGAGGTTGATGTCGCTTGGCTTGTTGATCACCAGGCCAAGAGCGCCACGCTCGCTGTGTTCACACACATAGACTACGCTTCTGGAGAATGTCTCGTCCTGCAGTCCGGGCATGGCGATCAGGAAATGATTCGTCAGATTGATGGGTGCAGAATCAAAGGCCATACGACAATTTTAACGGCGATCATGGAAACACTTTTAGACTCAGGCTTGGTGTGGTTTCGGCGCGACCTGCGCACAGATGACAATGCTGCCTTGTTTCACGCGCTGACGCATTGCCGCCATGTGCACTGCGTGTTCGTCTTTGACAGCGATATTCTTGAACCGCTTCCCCGTGCGGACCGGCGCGTGGAGTTCATCCGGGAATCGCTGGTCGATCTTGATGCCAGTCTGCGCAAACTGAGTGGCAAGCCAGCGGCAGGCTTGATGGTGCGCCATGGCGTGGCCAGCCATGAAGTGGTGGCGCTGGCTAAAGCCCTGCGGGTTCAGGCGGTGTACGCCGCCCATGACTACGAACCTCAGGCTGAGGCGCGCGATGCCAGGGTGCGGGGTGCTCTGGCAGATTTGGGCGTCAGCCTTTACACGTTCAAGGACCAGGTGGTCTATGAGCGGCGCGAGGTTCTCACCAAGACTGGTACACCGTATGGTGTCTTCACGCCCTACAAGAATGCCTGGCTGGCGAAGGCCAGGGAGTCGTCATTGCATTTTCACGACGTGGTGGCCCATTCAGGCGCATTGGCCGATCGGCCCCCCGCAGATCGCCAGGGTGTGCCGACCCTTGAGTCCATCGGTTTTGAACCCACTAACCTCTCCCACCTGAAAATTCCCACAGGCACCACAGGCGCACAAAACCTTTTCGCGGAGTTCTTTGAGCGCATGGACGACTACCATGCCACCCGCGATTTCCCGGCCGTGAAGGGGCCCAGCTACCTGGGCGTGCATTTGCGCTTTGGGACGATCTCGGTCCGCAAACTGGCAGCCACAGCGCTGCAACGCAGCCTGGAAGGCAGTGCCGGGGCCGCAACCTGGTTGAGCGAGTTGATCTGGCGGGATTTCTACTTCCAGATTCTGGCGAACTTTCCTCACGTGGCTACGGGCGCATTCAAGCGTGAGTACGACGCGATCAAATGGGAACATGGTGCCCATGCCAAAACCCTGTTCAAAGCCTGGTGCGAGGGCCGCACAGGTTACCCACTGGTGGATGCCGCCATGGCCCAGATCAACCAGACCGGCTACATGCACAACCGCTTGCGCATGGTGGTGGCGAGTTTCCTGGTGAAGGATCTGGGGCTGGACTGGCGCTGGGGCGAACGCTATTTCGCCCTGCATCTGAACGACTTCGACC
>JANOAP010000294.1:0-2047 GCA_031411175.1 Rhodoferax sp.
GGTGCCCACCCAGTCCAGCAGGGTGGGCTTGAGTTGCGCCAGCAGCGCCAGCATATCGGCCGCGTACTGGGGCACCTGGTAGCCATTGGGGTCTTTCAGCCAGTCACTTTGGCCCCGGCCTGCCACGTCCGGGCAGACCACGCGAAGCGGTTGGCCCGCCTTTTGGGCACGCTCGCACAAGGCGCGTGCCAGCACGTCAAAGTCACGCCCCTGGCGGCTCAGGCCGTGCACGCATACGATCACATGGCCCGCCGCCTCATCCCCCCACTGCCAGTAGGCCATGCGATGGCCCCCGTTGGCATCAGGGCAGTTCACAAAATTGAGGGTGGGTGCTGTCATGGTGATGGCTGTGGCTTGATAATTGCAGGGCTCCAACGCGGTCGTCCCCTGTCAGGTATCGTATATCAATCCTGCGGGAAACCCGTCCCATCCATCACTGAATCACTCAAGGGAAATTGTCATGCTTAAAGGCAAAACTGCACTCGTTACCGGCTCCACCAGCGGCATTGGGCTGGGCATCGCCAAGGCGCTGGCCGCCCAGGGTGCCAACATCGTGCTCAACGGCTTTGGTGACCACGCTGGCCCGTTCGCCGAGGTGAGCGCACTGGGCGTCAAAGTGGGCTACCACGGTGCCGACATGAGCAAGCCCGCCGAAATTGAAGACATGATGAAATACGCCGCCGCCCAGTTTGGCCAGGTGGACATTCTGGTCAACAACGCCGGCATCCAGTACGTCGCCAAGATTGAAGACTTCCCCATCGAGCGGTGGGACGCCATCATCGCCATCAACCTCAGCAGCGCCTTTCTGGCCACCCGCCTGGCCCTGCCCGCCATGAAGAAATCCAACTGGGGCCGCATCATCAATGTGGCGTCGGCCCATGGCCTGGTCGGTTCGCCCGAAAAATCAGCTTATGTAGCTGCCAAGCATGGCGTGGTCGGCCTCACCAAGGTGACCGCACTTGAAAACGCCACCACCGGCGTGACCTGCAACGCAATCTGCCCTGGCTGGGTGCTGACGCCGCTGGTGCACAAGCAGGTGGATGCCAAGGCCGCTGCTCAGGGCATCACCTACGAGGCAGCTACCCGGCAGTTGCTGGGTGAAAAAGAGCCCTCCATGCAATTCACCACACCCGAAGAGCTGGGCGCACTGGCCGTGTTCTTCTGCTCACCGGCGGGGAACAACGTGCGCGGCGTGGCCTGGAATATGGATGGGGGCTGGGTGGCGCAGTAGCGGCGTAAGTTGCCGCCGCGCGCTACAACTTACGCCACGCTACACCCAGTTCAATACATGAAAACTGAGGCCAAGCTTGCGCCTGCGTCCGTCTGTATGCCCACGCTGAAGCAGTCGATGCTTGCAAGTCGACCTGCTTGAACGACCATCAAAGGGGTAGCTCACGGCATGATGTCGCCTGACTTCATGGGTAATCTCATGGGCTGCGGTAGATTAGTATTTGCGTAGGGCGACCTAGCGCGTGTACTGAGCCCGCCAATTGCGAGCCCATTCACAAACCTGCGGCCAAGGATCGCTTTTGTTTCCCGCGTCAAGCGAAACATGCCCTACAACTCTTCCGTCATTGAAGACCCCCCAAGGTTGTGGTTGCTGGGTCCTTGACTGGGCTACGCATCCCTGCGGGAGATCGGCCAGCGTGGCATCCAATCCAGCAAGTAGCGCCTCAAGCTGACGGTACTGGTAGTCAGTCACAGTGTGCCAACCCCTACCGGGACGAGCCGGATCTGGAATTACGTCGGACTCGGCCAGCGCCTCGTATTTGGGAACCGCTGGCATGCCGTGGCCAGGGCTTTCAAACAATCGCCACTCCCCTTCGTGCTGCCGCACGCCTCCCGCGCAGTGAATCTCGATACCGACGGACACATTATTGGGGTGCCAGGTATTTGTGCCTGAGACAAAATTGCCATGGGTTGTTCCTCCCGTGTTATCACCAGCGTGACCTATGTTGTTGTATATGGAAGCAAGCTGGACCGTACCTTGTGTTTCGTCGCGGCCTATCACGAAATGCGCACCATTTTTTTTGCCGGCCTCGGTCTG
>JANOAP010000295.1:0-8581 GCA_031411175.1 Rhodoferax sp.
GAGATGGTGCGTGTGTTTCGCCAGAAGGACAGCACCACGCCGGTGGTGCTGATGGGCTACGCCAACCCGATCGAGCGCTACAACCAAAAACACGCGTCCACCCAGGCCATACCCGCTGCACAAAGCCCCTTTGTGCGGGACGCAGCCACAGCCGGTGTGGACGGCGTGTTGGTGGTGGACTACCCGCCCGAAGAATGCGAGGGCTTTGCCGCAGAACTCAAAGCCGCCCACATGGACCTGATCTTCCTGCTGGCCCCCACCAGCACGGACGAGCGCATGGCGCAGATCGCCCGCATTGCCACTGGCTACGTCTACTACGTGTCTCTCAAGGGTGTGACCGGCGCGGGCACGCTGGACACGGTGGCGGTAGAGGCGATGCTGCCCCGCATTCGCCAGTTTGTAAATGTGCCTGTCGGCGTGGGCTTCGGCATTCGCGATGCGGCCACGGCCAAAGCTATTTCGCGTGTGGCCGATGCGGTGGTGATTGGCAGCAAAATCATCCAGCTGATTGACGATCAGCCGCGCGATAAGGTGGTTCAAGTGGCGGGGGATTTCCTGCGTGAAATCCGAGCCGCTTTGGATTCATAATTCAGCGCTGCGCACAAAGCGGTATCCAACTCGCTCACAAAAAAAGGAACACTCCATGTCCTGGCTAGAAAAACTGTTGCCCTCCAAAATCCAGCACACCGACCCGGCCGAGCGACGCAGTGTGCCCGAAGGCTTGTGGATCAAATGCCCAAGCTGCGAAACGGTGTTGTACAAGACTGATCTGGAGCAAAACCAGAATGTCTGCCCAACCTGCAACCATCACCACCGCATTGGTGCACGGGCCCGGCTCAATGTGTTTCTGGACAACGAGGGCCGGTTCGAAATTGGCCAGGAAGTGTTGCCCGTCGATGCCCTCAAATTCAAGGACAGCCGCAAGTACCCCGAGCGCCTTAAAGAGGCCATGGACAACACCGGCGAGACCGATGCGCTGGTGGTCATGGGCGGCGCAGTGCACAGCGTAAGTGTGGTGGCCGCGTGTTTTGAATTTGAGTTCATGGGCGGTAGCATGGGCTCGGTGGTGGGGGAGCGATTTGTGCGTGGCGTAGAAACTGCCATCGAACAGAAGGTACCTTTCATCTGCTTCACCGCTACGGGGGGTGCACGCATGCAGGAAGGTCTGCTGTCCCTCATGCAAATGGCCAAAACCAACGCGTCACTGACCAAGCTGGCCAAGAAAGGCCTGCCCTATATCAGCGTGCTGACCGACCCCACCATGGGCGGCGTAAGTGCTGGCTTTGCTTTTCTGGGCGATGTAGTGATTGCAGAGCCCAAGGCTTTGATCGGCTTTGCAGGCCCGCGTGTGATCGAATCCACCGTACGTGTGACCCTGCCCGAAGGCTTTCAACGCGCCGAATTCCTGCAGCAAAAAGGTGCAATTGATTTCATCTGCGACCGCCGCGAATTACGCAAGACGGTGGCCAATACGCTGGCCATGTTGCAGCGGCAACCAGCGGATGCAGTCGTCTAGCGTCCAGAACTTTTTGTTTGGTCTTGCTGTTTCACAAGGGTGAATCACAGTGCTGAAGGCCACCGTGTCCCAAGAGCACTGAAATGAAAAGCCCCGAGACATCTTGAACCAACCCTAAAGCGAATCAACTTATGAAAATAATTTGTGGGCTTTGGACCGCCCTGCTGCTGACTTCCGTGTCAGCGCAGGCCCAGGAGACCAACCAACCGCTTTGGGAAGTTGGCGTGTTCGGCGGCGTCGGGTCCACGCCGGCCTACCCTGCATCGTCCGACCGCGCAGGACGTGCAATCGTGCTCCCCTTCCTGATCTACCGCGGCGAGATTTTTCGCGCTGACAATTCCGGAATAGGCGCACGGTTGCTTCGCACAGACGACCTTGAGGTAGATGTTGGTTTCTCAGCCTCGTTGCCTGCCAGTTCGGATGCCATTCCTGCACGACGCGGCATGCCAGACCTGGGTACGCTGGTGGAATTCGGGCCGCGTTTGAAATGGACTCTGGCACGACCCGCGCCCGCATCACGGCTGCGGCTTGAACTGCCGTTGCGTTCTGTGCTGGAGCTGAATGGCGGCGTGCGCGGGCAAGGTGTGGCTTTCGAGCCTACCCTGGTTTATGAAACCCGCGATGCAATCAATGGCTGGGGTCTGTCTACCAGCGCCAGCCTTGTATTGGGTGACAGCAAACTCAATGGCTATTTTTACGGTGTGGACGCGCAGTACGCAACTACCGCAAGACCCGTCTTTGATGCGCGGGCCGGGCTCATTGCCACACGCATTGCTTTGGCCACGTCCAAAAGTCTGACCCCCGACGTTCGCGTGTTCGGTTTTGTGCGTTACGAAAGCTATGCCGGTGCTGCCAACCAACAAAGTCCGCTGTATGTGAACGCGAATGGAACCGCCATCGGGATTGGGCTTGCCTGGACTCTGGGCCGCTCCGACACAAGGGTTCGGGACTAGTGTGCAGAGTCTGGCGGCGACGAGGAATTTAATCCGAGCCAGCCAACCAGCGGCTTACTGACCCCGTGAATGCCGACCATCAGGGCTGCGCGGGATCTTCTCATAGCGACTTGCCCCGGATGCCCCCACGCTTGCATAAGGTCCGGATTTGGCGCATTCTTTGCTTGTGGGTACCACCCGTTAATCAAAGACAAGGAGCCTATCATGCGCACGTTTGCCAGCAGGTCAATCTGGATCGTCATCACCGTGTTGCTGGGCTTGTGCCTGGGTCCGGTACGCGCGGCAACACCGCCGCCCGCCGCCGCGCAAACCATCATGGATGCGCTGACCAAGGCCAACGCGGCCGTGGTGGGCGTGCGCGTCAATGTGGCCGAAGGTGCGCGTTCTGCTGAAACGCTGGGGCGTCAGCGCAGCGGCTCCGGCGTGGTGATCGGGCCTGACGGACTGATACTCACCATCGGTTATTTGATGATGGAAGCCTCCAGCATTCAGGTGGTCACCAGTGACAACAAGACGCTGCCGGCCCAAGCGGTGGCTTACGACCTGGCCACCGGCTTTGGCCTGATCCGGCCCCTGCTGCCTTTGCGCGGCGTGCAACCGGTGTCGCTGGGCAGTCTGGCCGATGTGAGCACGGGTGAGCCCCTGATGGCCGCCACAGGCGCACAGGCCGATGGCGACGAGGCCGATGTCACCATGACACAAATGGTGAGCAAGCGCGCCTTTTCAGGCTACTGGGAATACCACCTGGACGCCGCAGTGTTCACCAGCCCGCCCATCAGCAACCACTCGGGCGCGCCGCTGTTCAACCAGCGCGGTGAGCTCATCGGCATAGGCAGCCTGTATGTGGGTGACGCCATGGGCAGCAACCGCCCCCTGCCCGGCAACATGTTTGTGCCCGTGGATTTGCTCAAGCCTATCCTGGCCGAGATGCAGCAGACGGGCAGCACCAAGTTCAGCCGCAGGCCTTGGGTAGGCCTGACGTCCTCAGAGCAAAGCGGGCGCGTGCAGATTGTGCGGGTCAACAAAGACAGCCCCGCCAAGGCCGCCGGCCTGGAACCCGGTGATGTGGTCCTGGCCGTGGACGGCACCAAGGTCGCCACGCTGGAGGCGTTCTACAAAAAGCTGTGGGATCATGCCCAGCCCGATGCCGAGATCACGCTCACGGTTTTGCAGGGTGCCGACATCAAGACCATCAAGATCAAGGGCGTCGACCGCATGTCCACCATGCGCAAGCCCGACGGAATCTAGGAAATCAGAATTTAGCCCCCGTATTCATTGAATACTTTGCTATCTTCAGGATAGCAAACCGCTTTCTACTGTGGGATGGCGCAGCACCAGGCCCAGCTCGCGCTTCATGCGCGTGTTGTCCATGCGGCGCGATTCACCCATGAAACTCAACAGCATTAGCGGCAACTGGTCTTGCGCCGTGCTGCGCGGCACGCGTGGTGGGCGCGGCAGGCCATACAGATCGGCCGCCAGATCGAAATAGTCACCCATCTTGAGCCGTGTGTCGTCGTTCACGTTGTAGATGCGCTGGGGCTTGGCAACCCACAGGGCGCGGACGCAGGCGCGGGCCAAGTCATCCGCATGGATATGGTTGGTGTAGACATCGTCAGCGGCCTCCAGCACCGGCGTTCCCTTTGCCAGCCGGGCGCGTGGCGTGCCGCCCGAGCGGTCCGGCGCGTAGATGCCCGGTATGCGCAGGATGCTGGCGCGCACACCCGTGGCCCGGCCCAGGTATCGCACCCGGTTTTCGGCATCAATTCGCCGGAGAGCCCTTGCGGTACGGGCTTTAGTAGCTCTTGTTTCCATAGCAATCTCGCCCTGGCAATCGCCATACACACCGCTGGTGGAACCGTAGACATACGCCCCTGGCAAGCTGCGAAGCCGCAACACGGCATTGAGCGCACCGGTACGCGGGTCGCCCCAGCCCTCGCCCGGTGGCGGTGCCAGATGCACCACGCGGGTGGCCAGGCCGGCCAGGCGGCGCAGCGAGCCGGGCGCATCCAGATTGCCTACAAGCGGCGTGATGCCTGCGCGCCGCAAGGTATCCATACGCTGCGATGACGACGTAAGGGCCAGCAGGCGCAATCGCCCCTTGAGCAGGCGCACAACCCGCAGCCCGACGTCGCCACAGCCAACGATCAACAGCCGCTCACGGCGAAAACGGGAAGGCAAAGCGCCCAAAGGGGATTGGTTTGAAGGCAAAATCAGGGGCTACTGGAACAATGATCCTCGAGGATACCGAAAAAGATGACGAGCACCGAGACCACCACCTATGAAATCAGCGTGCAGCCCAGCGGGCGCAGCTTCAGCGCCAACGCTGGCGAGGCCATGCTGGCCGCCGGTATCCGCCAGGGCGTGGGCCTGCCCTATGGCTGCAAGGACGGCGCCTGCGGCTCGTGCAAATGCAAGAAGCTCAGCGGAACCGTGGTGCATGGCCCGCACCAGAGCAAGGCGCTGAGTGACGAAGAAGAAGCCAATGGTTTTGTGCTGACCTGCTGCGGCGTGCCGCACAGCGATGTGGTGCTGGAGTCGCGCCAGGTCACGGAAGCCGGTGCCTTCCCTATCAAAAAGATGCCGTCACGCCTGATCCTGCTGGAGAAAAAATCACACGACGTGATGCTGCTCAAGCTGCAATTGCCCGCCAACGACACCTTCTCTTACCGGGCCGGGCAGTATGTGGAATTTCTTTTGCGTGACGGCGCGCGACGCAGCTATTCCATGGCAACAGCACCGCGCCCTGTCGTAACAGCGGAAACACCCACCGCACCTCAACCTGATGCGTCCACACCTGCACCGGCACCCGTAGGCCCGGTGATTGAGCTGCACATTCGCCACATGCCAGGCGGCAAGTTCACCGACCACGTGTTTGGCGCGATGAAAGAGAAAGAAATTTTGCGCATTGAAGGGCCTTACGGCAGCTTCTTCCTGCGCGAGGATTCGGCCAAACCCATGATTTTGCTGGCATCGGGCACCGGCTTTGCACCCATAAAGGCGGTGATCGAGCTGATGCAGCAAAAAGGCATTGACCGCCCTGCCACGCTCTACTGGGGCGGGCGCCGCCCGTCTGACATGTACCTGGACGACTGGGTCAAGGCAAAAGTGGCCGAGATGCCCAACCTGCGCTACGTGCCTGTGATCTCCAACGCTTTGCCGGAAGACGCCTGGGCGGGTCGGACCGGCTTCGTCCATGCGGCCGTGTTGGAAGATTTCCCGGACTTGTCGGGCTTCCAGGTCTATGCCTGTGGTGCGCCCATCGTCATCGACTCTGCCCAGAAGGCCTACACCACACAAGGCGGCTTGCCCGTGGACGAGTTTTATGCCGACTCGTTCATCACCGAGGCGGACAAGGCCAGGGCCTGAAAAAAAAAGCCCACAACGCTTTCACGCTGCGGGCCCTGAGGTCTTACCTTGGACTGGCTTCTTCTTTTTCCGGCTTATTTGGCAGCCGCCGTGGCAGCGGTCTGCTTGTCGTGCTTTTGTTTGTAAATGGCCTTGCTGTCGCGATGGGCTTCACGATGGAGCTTCTTGCGCTCAGCGGCTGTCACAACGCCATCGGCCTTGGCAGCGGTCGTGTCGGCGGCCAGCTTGGCTTCACGCTTTTGCAGGCGACTGGTCTCTTTGGCATTCAGCTGGCCTGAGGCTACGCCTTGGTCAATGCGCTTTTGCTGATTGGCCATGCGCTTGTCAATGCCGGGCGTGGCAGCCGGATCGGCCGCAGGTGCCTGGGCAAAAGCTGCGCCGCTGGCAGCCAGAATCAGGGCGGTGATCAAAGTCTGAATCTTCATGATGAACTCCTGTGGGTGGTGGGTTGTGGTGGGTAGACTGGGCATGGAGACAACTCCATGGGGATGCAACGCAGACCCCTGACCTTCTGGCCGACAGAGCCAACAAAAAGAGTTGTAAGAGAATGTGGAACAAGCCCCATTGTGAGATTTTTCACACCTTCATCAAGACACAACTGCCAAGACCATGAACACACATCGCAATCTGTCCAATCTGCTATTTGGCCTAACCTGCGCCCTGGCCATGACAGCCACTTCCAGCACATTCGCCCAGGCCAAGCCCATCCGCATCATCGTGCCCTATGCGGCGGGTGGTCCCATCGACGTCACCGCCCGCGTGCTGGCAGAGCGGGTCAAAGACAGCCTGGGCACCGTCATCATTGAAAACCGCCCCGGCGCAGGCGGCAACATTGGCGCAGACGCCGTAGCCAAAGCCGCGCCGGACGGCCTGACCCTCGGCATTGCCGCCACAGCCACGCACGCCGTCAATCCCTGGCTGTACAGCAAGATGCCGTATGACGCGGCCAAAGACTTCGCGCCCATCACCCAGATGCTGCGTGTGCCCAATGTGCTGGTGATGAATGCCGACACGGCCAGCCGTCTGAAAATCACCTCAGTCAAAGACCTGATTGCCTACGCCAAGGCCAACCCGGCCAAGCTCAACTACGCCAGCGGCGGCAATGGCAGCGCTGGTCATCTGGCGGGTGAAATGTTCAAGGCACAAGCGGGCATATTCGCGGTGCACATACCGTACAACGGCGGCAACCCGGCGCAGATGGCGCTGCAAGGGGGTCAGGTCGATTTCAACTTCGACAACCTTGCCACCGCCGCACCGGGCATCAAGTCCGGCAAGCTCAAGGCGATTGCAGTGACCACGCTGACGCGATCGCCCGCCTTGCCTGACGTGCCGCCCGTGGCTGACACCTTGAGCGGTTTCGCCATCGACACCTGGTGGGGCCTGGTCGCACCCGCTGGCACGCCACGTGACATCATCGCCAAACTGAATCAGGCCTTTGTGGCCGCCCTGCAATCGCCCGAAACCAAAACCCGTTTTGCCAATCTCCTGGCCGAGCCAGTGGCCAATTCACCCGGTGAGTTTGCGGCATTCATGCAGGGAGAGCTGGGCAAGTATGAGAAAGTGGTGAAGGCTTCCGGGGCCAAAGTGGACTGAGGCTTTTTCGCTTCTTGGCGTTTCTTTGCATATCAGCGTCCGCGCGGCGACCGGGCTTTGTGCTGTCGCAGCGCCAGCCTGCTACTGCACCCATGCTACCCGCATTGCCGCTTGAAACTACACTAGCATTGCACGGTGAGCACTAACCCGCTAAACCCCAAATAGCCCCAGCAAAAGTATTGAATCGAAAAGGTACCGAATGAAAACCAAAGCAGCCGTCGCCTGGAAGTCTGGCGCACCCCTCACCATTGAAACCGTCGATCTGGAAGGCCCCAAGTTTGGCGAAGTGCTGGTCGAGATCAAGGCCACGGGCATTTGCCACACCGACTACTACACACTCAGTGGTGCCGACCCCGAAGGCATCTTTCCCGCCATCCTGGGCCATGAAGGTGCGGGCATTGTGGTGGACGTGGGGCCGGGCGTGACCACGCTGCAAAAGGGCGACCACGTGATTCCGCTGTACACGCCCGAGTGCCGCACCTGCAAGTTCTGCCTATCGCGTAAAACCAATTTATGCCAGTTGATTCGCGGCACCCAGGGCAAGGGGCTGATGCCCGATGCCACCAGCCGTTTCAGTCTGAACGGCAAGCCGATTTTTCATTACATGGGTACGTCCACCTTCAGCAACTACACGGTCGCACCCGAGATCTCACTGGCCAAGATCCGCAAGGACGCACCGTTTGACAAGGTCTGCTACATCGGCTGCGGCGTGACCACCGGCATTGGTGCGGTACTGTTCACCGCCAAGGTAGAGGCCGGGGCCAACGTGGTGGTGTTTGGCTTGGGCGGCATTGGCCTGAACGTGATTCAGGGTGCCAAGATGGTGGGCGCTGACAAGATCATCGGCGTTGATCTGAACCCCGAACGCGAAGCCATGGCGCGCAAGTTTGGCATGACCCATTTCATCAACCCCAAGAATACCGAGAACGTGGTCGATGCGATTGTGCAACTCACCGATGGTGGTGCCGACTACAGCTTTGAGTGCATAGGCAACACCAAGGTCATGCGCCAGGCGCTGGAGTGCACCCACAAGGGCTGGGGCCGCAGCATCATCATCGGCGTGGCCGAAGCGGGGGCAGAGATCTCCACCCGACCCTTTCAGTTGGTCACGGGTCGCAAATGGGAAGGCTCGGCCTTCGGCGGTGCACGCGGC
>JANOAP010000296.1:0-1878 GCA_031411175.1 Rhodoferax sp.
CCGTGCCGCAGAAGCGCTGAAACCGGCCAAGTCGGGTCGACTGCACCTGTTTCTGGCGACCAGCGCACTGCACATGGAAAAGAAACTGCGTATGACACCCGACGAGGTATACGAGCAGGCCAAGCTGTCCACCCGCTTTGCGCGCAATCTGATGGCTGACATCGAGTTCAGTCCCGAAGACGGGTACCGCTCCGACCCTGACTTTCTGTGCCGTGTGCTGGAGACGGTGATTGCCGAAGGCGCTACGACGATCAACGTGCCTGACACGGTGGGGTACGCCATTCCCGAGCTGTATGGCAATTTCATCAAGAACCTGCGCGAGCGCATTCCCAACTCGGACAAGGCGATCTGGTCTGTGCATTGCCACAACGATCTGGGCATGGCCGTAGCCAACTCACTGGCGGGTGTGAAGATTGGCGGCGCGCGCCAGGTCGAATGCACCATCAATGGTTTGGGCGAGCGTGCCGGCAACTGTTCTCTGGAAGAAGTCGTCATGGCGGTCAAGACCCGGCGCGATTATTTCGACCTTGACATGAACATCGACACCAAACATATTCTGGCCGCTAGCCGTATGGTCAGCCAGACCACCGGTTTTGTGGTGCAGCCCAACAAGGCCGTGGTGGGGGCCAACGCCTTTGCCCACGCGTCAGGCATTCACCAGGATGGGGTTCTCAAGGCGCGTGACACCTATGAAATCATGCGGGCCGAGGACGTGGGCTGGACGGCCAACAAAATTGTGCTGGGCAAGCTCAGCGGGCGCAATGCCTTCAAGCAGCGCCTGACGGATCTGGGCGTGCAACTGGAAAGTGAAGCCGATATCAATTCCGCATTTGCGCGCTTCAAGGAACTGGCTGACCGAAAGAGCGACATCTTTGACGAAGACATTCTGGCGCTGGTCAGCGATGAAAGCATCGCCCACGACAAGGAGGAATACAGCTTTGTTTCTCTGTCCCAGCACAGTGAAACCGGCGAGCGTCCACAGGCCAGCATTGTGTTTACAGCGGGTGGCAAGGAATTCAAGGCCACTTCGGACGGCAATGGGCCGGTGGATGCGTCGCTCAAAGCCATTGAGACCCACGTCAAGAGTGGCGCCGAAATGGTGCTTTATTCGGTGAACGCGATCAGCGGCTCCACTGAGAGCCAGGGGGAGGTTACCGTGCGGCTGCAAAACAGCGGACGGGTCGTCAACGGCGTGGGTGCGGATCCCGATATCGTGGTCGCTTCGGCCAAAGCTTATTTGAGTGCCCTCAACAAGTTACACAGCAAAGCTGATCGAGTTGCAGCGCAAGGATAGGGTAAACCCTTTAAATCAAGGTCCTTGTTTAGAAAAGTCGCGCAAGTATTTGATCTTGTGTGACTTTTCTGGATAAACTACCGGCATTGTGTTGAAAGCTGGAGATGAATGCATGTCCTGTCGACCTCACCTTGCGTTGGGAAACCCCTTGAAACGAATTACCACCTCCCTGGCCGCTGCTTTTGTGTCAGTTGCGCTGCTTTTTTCAGGCACTGAAGCCCTCTCGGCTTCGCAAATCAGTTCCAAAGCTGCCAAGTCTGTGAAGGTGTCCAAGCACCAGCAGGTTCAAAAGCGCAAGATGTCCCGCCAGGTGGTCGTGCTCAAGCGCAAGTCGGTCGTACGCGTTGCCGCCATACCGGCCAAGCCGTCGTTTGGGCAAGTGGCTGGTCTGCATGCGGAGCATGATGTTCTCGATCTCAAATCCAGCGTCGCCCTGGTCGTCGACCAGGACACCCGCGAGGTGCTTTTCAGCAAGAACGAGCAGGCTGTGCTGCCCATTGCATCGCTGACCAAGCTGATGACAGGGTTGCTCATCAGTGAAGCGCACTTGCCCAAACGACGGCTTGGCCGGTATGGCGGCAACG
>JANOAP010000297.1:0-6121 GCA_031411175.1 Rhodoferax sp.
GACCGCCGCAGATACCGTGATCCACATAGACCCCTGGTGGAACCCGGCGGTAGAAGCACAAGCCACGGCCCGTGCCCACCGCATTGGCCAGGACAAACCGGTGTTTGTCTACAAGCTGGTGGTGCAGGGCAGTATTGAAGATCGCATGCTGGAGTTGCAGGCGCGCAAAAAAGCGTTGGCAGATGGTGTGCTCGGGGTCGATGGAGAGGCTACCGTCAAATTCAGTGAAGCGGATTTGCGGGGGTTGCTGGAACCGATGAGTGCGTGAGTACCGGTGCCAAATTCGTGATATCGGTTTGCGGTTTGAATAGGCTGTGGGCGGGCCGAAGACACCAGGGTGAATGCTTCCGCGAATGTCCCCCGCTGCGCTCCTCCTTGATTTCGCTGCACCATTCACCCCAGTGTCATCGGCTGGGCGCGATAGTGTTTCTCACAGATTGAACATCCACATCGCTATCAGACTCAGGTCGGCGTGGCATTCAGCGCAGCGGCATCAAGGAGGAAGAATCGGTCATAGACCGAGATGGGGGACAGCCGCGGAGTCTGAGTGCCGCGTCGGCCTGTGTCCGCCAAAGAATGCCCCCGGTATCCAAAGCTAATTTGAGGAAAAATAACGATCAACCCAACGCCGACATGCAACCGAAGTCAGGCATGACCCCACTCGCAAACCCGGTGCAAGCCAGCGAGCCAATGTCAATGCGCCCTTTTTTAACTTTGAGCCGCACAGCCCCATGCGTTTCTTCATACACATCAGCATGGGCCTCCAGAAAACCCTGTTGCTCGGTGGTGAGCAGGGCCGCCATGCCATTCACGTAATGATGGCCATTGCGCTCGACATGGGTGATGCCCAGAAGATTGACCAGCGCCAGATCTTGCTGAACGGCCAAACCGGCTTGCGTCGTCAGGTCTTCAGCCGACATGAAATAACCGGTGTCCTTCTGCTCAGTGTTCCAGGCCGCACAGCGCGCGGCGTTCAGGATGGACTTGTAGAAGCCCTTGCAGGTCTTGGACGACACGCCTGCATAGCCGCGTGCTCGGGCTTGCACAAAGGTGTCCAGCTCGCCATCAGACTCATCAATGATCACTGGCTTGCCCAGGGCCACGCTGCGCCAGTCCACATCAAGTGCCAGTTTGCGCGCAATCGGTTGCTCAATGAACAAAATGGCGCTGCACAGGCGCGCCAGTGAAGGCGTTGCACGCATGCGGCTGAGCAACTCGGCCACGCCCGCTGCATCGGCGTATTGCTCGTTGCCGTCCAGCGAGATGAAATAGGGCTCGGTCAACGGGTCCAGCACAGCGGCAATTGCTGTGAGGCGGGCCAGGTCGGCTGCAATATTGCCTGCCACCTTGAGCTTGAAGTAGCGGTGGCCATAGACCTTCACCACGTCGTCGAATGTCTCGGGCAGACCGTCATTCACAGGGTCGGTCAGATCGCCCGCCGTGATGGCGTCCACCAGGCCGACCGTGTGGCGCGCTTCAATCGTTGCAGCGGGTGCGAGTGAGCCCAGAAAATGATCGAAATCGAAATTGGCAAACGCCTGGTGAGCTGGACCAACGCCTGCCAGATTGGCGTGCATGGCAGCATAAAAAGACGTGTTCTGGGCCCGGCACAGCGCGTCCAGAACTGCACGGTCTACCAGGGCGGGGCCATAACTGGCCAGCAGCGGGTTGTAGCCGCGCTGACTGCACGCCGACAGATGCGCGCCGTGGTGCCTGGCGAAATGGCCAAACGCGCTGGCGGCCGTGGCATCTGCCAGGTAGGCCTCACGCGCGAGTTTTGTCACAGTGCGCAGCTGGTTGAAGTTGTCTTCGTTGGTCAGGGCCAGGTTTTTGTCAAACCACTTGGGGGCCATCAGCTCGGCGCTGGCACCCCAGACGCTGCTGCCGTCTGCCAGTTCGACGCGGGCGCGCACAAAGGCCTGGGGGCACTCAGTGAGGGTGACCACGCCAAAACGAAATGGCAGGCGCAGTTTGACGGGGCGTTCAAACAGCTCAATCTCGCGCAGTTTGAAGCGGGGGGCATCAGTCATCGTTCGTTTCCAGTGTTTGAAGCACGCCGCGCAGATAGCCCATGGCGTGTGCGGCAGAGCCCATGCCGTCGGGCACGTAGTCAAATGGCTCTACGGCGATGATGCCGTTGTAATGGCCTTGCATCTGCATGCGCAGCAGTGTCTTGAGGATGGGCTTGAAATTCATCTCACCCTGGCCGGGGCCTCGCCGGTTGGGGTCGTTGACCTGCACATGGGCGATACGGCCTGTGGGCATCCACCGCGCCATCAACTCGGCTACAGGTTCATCCTCGGTCTGGCCAGCCGCGCTGCAGTCGACCATGGTTTTGAACGCAGGGGAGTTGATCTCGTCCACCCATTGCGCCGCCTGGGCGATGGTGTTGAGCACATCGGTTTCCTTGCGCGATAGGGGCTCGATGCAATAGGTGACGCCACAAGCCTGCGCTGCTTGCGCGGCAATGGCCAGGCAGTCGCGCACGCGTGCCAGGGTTGCGTCATGCGTGTCACCTTGCGGGACAGACCGCTGTTTGGGGGAGCCATGCACCAGGTAGCTTCCGCCCATCAGTTGGCAAAGCGCCACCATGCGGCACATCACGTCGGTGGAGCGGGCGCGCAGGGCTGCGTCCGGGCTGGCGATGGACAGGCCTGCCGGGGCCACCAGCAGCCAATGCAGGCCGAAGATGGACAG
This sequence comes from Rhodoferax sp., assembly GCA_031411175.1. GTDB lineage: Bacteria > Pseudomonadota > Gammaproteobacteria > Burkholderiales > Burkholderiaceae_C > JANYCG01. The sequence goes on from JANOAP010000297.1 coordinate 2,698, forward strand.
GCCGTGGTCTTGTGCGATGTGTGCAAATGCTATGGCCTGGCGGTCAGACATTTGCATCGGATCGGCCGCCAGCGTGAAGGGTGCAACCTCCAGGCCGTCGTAACCCAAGGCCGCAGCGGCTTTGCACTGCTCAACAAAAGGCAAGTGGGCCAGCACCTCGTTGCACAAGGCAATCTTTAATTTGGGCATGGTTTTGGCACCCGCCTCAGGTGCCGCGTTTGAAAAGACTGCCCATGGCAGTGCTGATGGTGCCTGTGACGCGCTGAACGGCTGACTTGAAGGCAGGCACGTACAGCAGAATCATGAAGATCGTCACCGCAGCGAAGCCCATGGAGATGGGCCGTGTAAAGAAGGGTGCCAGGCTGCCGTCCGACAGCACCAGGCCGCGGCGCAGGCTCTTGTCCAGCAGGGGGCCGAGCACCAGGCCCAGTACGAAGGGTGCCATCTCGTAGCCGCGCCGGCGCAGGAAGAAGGCCCCAATGCCGATGGCCAGCATGGCGTAAACGTCAAACATGCGCGACGCGCTGGCGAAGGCGCCCACGGTGCACAGCAAAAAGACGATGGGCATGAGGATGGCGCGGGGCACCCGCAGCACTTGCAGCAGTGGCCGCACGCCGAACAGGCCGAACAGCAGGATGGTAATGGAGGCCAGCGTGGTCATGGCCACCACCTCGTAGATGAAGTGCGGGTGCTGGATCATGAGCATGGGACCCGGCTGGATGCCGTGGATGATCATGGCGGCCATCAGCACGGCTGAGGGTGCCGAACCCGGAATGCCCAACGCCAGCGACGGAATGATGTGGCCGGGGATGGAAGCCATATCACCCGTTTCGGCCGCCATCAGGCCGTCGATGGAGCCCTTGCCGAACATCTCCTTTTCCTTGCTCAAGGCCTTGGCGGCGGCATAAGACATCCACGCCCCCGCGTCTTCGCCCACGCCCGGCAGCAGACCGGTGAACACGCCGATCACGCCTGAACGCAGCACCGTCCAGCGGTACTGGATGATTTCTTTCCAGCGCGGCAGCACCGAGTCTTTCAGCTCCACCATCTTGCGCTCGATCGGGTCTGACAGCGTGGTCAGCACTTCGGCCAGGCCGAAGGCACCGACCAGCGCGGGAATCAGCGAGATGCCGCCGGACAGCTCGTCCCAGCCAAAGGTGAAGCGGTTGTAGGCATACAAGCCTTCCTGACCGATTTGGGCGATGAACAGGCCCAGCAGGCCCATCAGCCAGCCCTTGAGCGGGTCATTGCCCACGATGCTGCCCGACATGGTGACGCCGAACAGCGCGAGCCAGAAAAATTCAAATGCGCCGAACGAAAGTGCCACCTCGGCCAGCGTGGGCGTAAACATGGCTAAGCAAACCACGCCAAACAGCGTGCTCACAAACGCCCCCGAGGTGGCGATGCCAATGGCCCGGCCCGCCTCACCGCGCTGGGCCAGTGCATAGCCGTCGGCGCACGAAGCCGCATTGGCAGCGGTGCCCGGAATATTCAGCAGGATGGCAGTGCGCGAGCCACCATACAGCGCGCCCACGTAGGAGCAGATCAACACCAGAATCGCGTCATTGGCCTGCAGCTTGATGGTCAGCGTGGTCAACAGTGCGATGGCCAGCGTGGCCGACAGCCCGGGCAGAATGCCCATGACGATGCCCACGAACGCGCCACCCAGCCCGTAGGCCAGCGTCAATGGGTTCATGAAGCTGAGGTAGGCATTCCCCAGGTCGGAGAGTCCTTGAAACATGGCAGAAACTTTCGGGGAGTTTTCGGGAAGTGTCGGGCGGTAAGGCTTAGTGCGTCAGGGCATGCGCACCAGGAACAGTTCTTGAAACACCAGTTGCGTGACGACCGCTGAACCGATGCCAATCACCAGCGCCTTGATCCAGGACCGGGGTGTGGACTGCTGCCTTTGACGGTCTCGACCCAAGCGTTCCAGGATCAAAATGGAGCCCGTGACGTAGACCGATGACGCCAGCCAGAACGGCAGACCATGGCCGACCAGCACCACGGCATAGCCCAGACACAGGCCAATGACCAGCCAGAAGCGCTTGCGCTCCTCGCGTTGCAGTGGTGTCACCGGCTCGGGGGCCATTCCGAGCGCGCCGTTGCGCCAGCCGCGCAATGCCATCAGGCCACCCAGCAGCAGCATGGCGATGCCCAGCAGGCCGGGCAGCAGGCCCGGCACGGTATAGGGGTTGACGTCCTGGCGCTCCAGCCGGTCCATCGTGATCGAACCAATCAGCACGGCCACGCCGAGCGCGGCCCACGCCAAGCCGCCCCACAGGTCAGCGCGCGGCGTGCTGGCTTCCTTGTCTGCCATGGGCTGTGCGATCAGGGCTTGGGAATGCCGACGGTGTCGGGCGAGACCTTGGCCTTGCCACCGTCAAACAGAAGCCAGGCATTGGCCTGAATCGCCGGGAACACGGCTTTTTGCGCCGCGTCCCCGGTGATGGGCGCGAACAGGGCACCGCGGCTGTTGGCGTATTTTTTCAGCGCCTCGCTCTTGCTGATTTGCTCAGCCCAGATGCGCTCGACAGTCTTGACCACGTCATCCGGAACGCCCTTGGGAATGAAGATGCCGAAGTAGTTGGCCGGCGCGGTAAAGCCCGGCAGCGTTTGCGACAGTGGCGGGATGGTGCCGTAGCCTTCAATCTCCAGGGGTTTGTCGCTTACGGTGGCCAGGGGGCGGATGCGCTTGCCGCGAATCATGTCGGCCTGCTCCACGGCCAATTGCGTGGTGACTTCAGCCTCGCCCGATACGGTGGCGACTACGGCCGGGTTGCCGCCGTCATAGGTGACGTGGCGGTATTTGACCTGGGTGTTCTTGGCGATAAGCTCCATGGCGTTGTGGCCGGCCGAGGTAACCCCAGCGGTGGCCACGCTGATCTGGCCGGGTTTGGCCTTCATGGCATCCAGCAGCTCTTTGGCGTTCTTGTAGGGCGCGGTGGCGTTCACGCCAATCACCTGGATGTTGGCCACGTTGAGGAACAGGTTCCAGTCGGTGATCTTGGTGTTGAGCATGCCCAGGGTCTGGTAGGTGCCCAGGTCTTGCGCAGCGCCTGCGGCCCAGGTGTAGCCATCCTTGGGCGCGTCCAGCGCGCTCTTGCTGCCGATGGAGCCCGACGCACCGGGCTGGTTGACGACAACAATAGTCTGGCCGAGCGCCTTTTCAAGTTCAGCCGCCGTAACGCGGGTGACCTGGTCGGTGGAGCCACCAGCGGCCCAGGGCACGATCAGGTTGATGGGGCGGGTGGGTTTCCATTGCTGGGCAAGTGCTGGCGCGGCCACGGCCAGTGCCACGGCGGCGATAGAAAAACCCTTTAGAAAAATGCGTTTGTCCATGTCTTCTCCTTGTTAATTATCTAATCAGTGAATTGATAAATGATAGGCAGTCTGGATAGGGGTGTCAACGAGGAATGCCCTGATG
>JANOAP010000298.1:0-6481 GCA_031411175.1 Rhodoferax sp.
TGACTAACGCCGCAATCGCCGCCAACGAGCCCGTGTTCAATGAACGCGGCCTGATGGACGCCAACATCCCCGCTGAAGCCGATATCCAGAAAAGCATGATGCAGGGCCCCGGGCAAAGTTTTGCCCAATGGCTGGACAGCCGGGTCGCCCGTTTTGCCACGCGCCGCTACGACTGGGACGCCCTGAAGTTTCAGGCCGACTTTGACCCGCGTTATCGCCGTGCGCAAATGCGCTACATCGGCACGGGCGCGACCGGCGTGGCAGCAGACAACAACACGGTGTCATCGGCCCATTTCACCTTTTCAACCATGGTGATTCCGGCGGGTGGCATTGGCCCTTCGCACATTCACTATGACGTGGAAGAAGTGTTCTTCGTCATGCGGGGCAAGATGAAGATCGTCTGCGAAAAAGATGGCCAGCGCTGGGAAGCCCTGCTCAACGAGCGTGACGTGATTTCGGTGCCGCCTGGTGTCTACCGCGAGGAAACCAATGTGGGCGATGAAGACGCGCTGATGTGCGTGATGCTGGGCACGCCCAAGCCCATCACGCCCACGTACCCGCCGGGCAGCGAGCTTTCCAAGATCAAGCGGGCGCTACTGAATAAATAGCTGCCCAAGCAATGAATACGGGGTCTAAAGACCAATTTAACGCCTGAATCAGGTAAAAACCCGCCTTCTCCCTTCTTCAAACCATGACTGCCACACTGCCTGACGCCCACCCACCCGCTGCACTGGCAGACCGCCTGCAGGGCTTTGCGCTGCGTAGTGTGGTTACGCCGGTGGGCATGGTGGCGTATCGCGAGTCAGGTGCTGCCGCTGGCCCGGTGACCCATGTGCTGCTGCACGGCATTGGCTCTGCGTCGGCCAGTTGGCTCATGCAGCTGGAGGCGGCAGCGGGTGACGACAGGGTCAGGGTGCTGGCTTGGGACGCGCCGGGTTATGGCGGCAGTGACGCGCTGCCCATGGATGAGCCCGTTGCAGCGGACTATGCCCTGCGGCTCTGGGCCTGGCTGGATGCCGTTGACGCAGTGGATGGCACGGGCGGCCCATCAACGGCTTCGCCCGTCACGCTGGTGGGCCATTCACTGGGCTGCCTGATGGCGGCCAGTGCAGCCCGCCAGGCCGCACATCGCATCAACAACCTGGTGCTGCTGTCGCCCGCCCAGGGTTATGCCCGCGCCACGGTGGCTGAGCGCGCACAGAAGCTCACTGAACGGCTTGACAATCTGGCGCGGCTGGGGCCTGCCGGTATGGCCCAGCGGCGTGGTGCGGCCATGCTGTCGCCCCAGGCCAGTGCGGCTCAGGTGGCCTTTGTGCAGAACATCATGGCGCAGATCCATCCCGGGGGGTACACCCAGGCCGTGCGGCTGTTGGTAGGTGGCGATTTGCTGACCGACCTTGCGGCGGTCAAATGCCCTGTGGCCGTCGCCAGTGGCAGTGCCGATACGGTCACGCTACCGGCGGGCTGCCAGGCCGCCGCAGCGCACATCGGTGCGCCTTACACATCATTTGCGGGGGCGGGGCATGCGTGCGCGACCGAGGCCGCTGAAGACGTATCCCGCCTGATCGGGCTGAGCAGTGGACCGGGCAGGCGTGCGGCATGAGTGATATGGCCTCCAGCGACCGCTACGTGGTACCGGGCTTGCAGCGCGGCCTGCAACTGCTGGGGCAATTCACCCGCGACGAGCGTGAGCTCACGGGTGCCGAGCTGTCCCGCCGGCTGGACCTGCCGCGTGCCTCGGTGTTCCGCCTGCTGCAAACACTGGAACAGATGGGTTTTATTGAGCGCGTTGGTGACAGCAGCCATTACAAGCTGGGCATTGGCGTGTTGCGGCTGGGCTTTGAATACCTGGCCTCGATGGAGCTCACCGAGCATGGCCGCCCGGTGCTTGAAGCGCTTTGCAATGCCACCGGCCTGTCGGCCCATCTGGTGGTGCGTGACCGCCGTGAGGTGGTTTTTGTCGCCAAGTCGGTGGGCCGGTCATCGCTGTTCAATTCCATTCAGGTTGGCGCGCGGCTGCCAGCCCATGCCACTGTTTTGGGCCGGGTCCTCCTTGCCGACCTGCCTATGGCCGCCTTAAGCGAACTTTATGCCGGTCAGAGCCTGAAAGCGTTCACTCCGCAAACCCCCACCACACTGGCTCAACTCAAGCAATTGATTGACGACGACAAGGTGCGTGGCTTCGGCGTCAGCCAGGGCGGGTTTGAAGCCGGTATTTCCACCATTGCCGCCCCCGTGTTGGATGACCATCATGCTGTGACAGCTGCCGTCAGTGTGACGGTGCCCGCGCAGCAGGTCGATGATGAAAGCCTGGCCGCCCTCGTGGCGCATGTGCAGGCCGCAGCGGCCCGCTTGTCACAACGCATCAGCCATTTGCCCCAGCCACCCGGCGAGGCACCCCCTACCCTTGAAAAGACCAACGCATGAGCTCTCCTGCCTCCACCCCCAGCCCTCAAATCACGGTCGGCGAACTGGTCGCCCGGTTTCTCGAACAATGCGGCGTGAAATGTGCATTTGGTGTGATCTCGATTCACAACATGCCCATGCTGGACGCCTTCAACTCACGCAAGGCCGGTCCCAAAGGCATCCGGTTTGTGTCGGCGCGCGGCGAGGCCGGTGCCTGCAACATGGCCGATGCTTATGCACGGGTCACGGGCACGTTGGGTGTCTGTGTCACCAGCACGGGAACAGGTGCGGGCAATGCAGCCGGTGCGCTGGTGGAGGCGCTGACTGCGGGCACGCCGATGTTGCATCTGACCGGGCAGATTGAGGCCGAGTATCTTGATCGGGACCTTGGCTTCATTCATGAGGCCCCCGCCCAGCTTGCCATGTTGCAGGCCGTGAGCAAGGCGGCGTTTCGCATCCGCAATCCCGAGACCGCGCTGGCCACCCTGCGTGAAGCAGCGCGGCTGGCGTTCACCGCGCCGTGTGGCCCCGTCAGCATTGAAATTCCGATTGATGTGCAGGCCAGCTGGATGGACCTGCCTTCCGATCTGGAGGTGATTCCCGCCGTACCGGTGATGGCATCCACAGCGGCGGTCGATGCGCTGGCCCAGCGGCTGCTGACCGCCAAACGGCCTATGCTGTGGCTGGGTGGTGGTGCGCGCGGTGCGCGTGCCGCCGTCGAGCGACTGGTCAAGATGGGCTGGGGCGTGGTGACGTCGGTGCAGGGGCGCGGCATCATTCCGGAAGACAACCCGGCGTCTCTGGGCTCGTTCAATCTGCAAAAACCTGCCGAAGACCTGTACCAAAGCTGTGATGCCATGCTGGTGGTGGGTTCGCGCCTGCGTTCCAACGAGACGCTGCGCTACAAGCTCAAACTGCCCAAGACGCTGTACCGCATTGATGCCAACCCGCTGGCGCACAACCGGGGCTACACCAGCGACTATTTTGTGAACGGCGACGCGCTCACCACGCTGAATGCATTGGCGGACCGCCTTGAAGGCCGCATGGCGGTCGACGCAACTTTGGTGGGTGACGTGCAGAGCGCGCGTGCGGCGGCGGCCTATATGGTGGATGCCGGGCTCGGCCCCTACCTCACGCTCAAAAATGAACTTGCCATGCTGGTAGACAACCAATGCTGGTGGGTACGCGACATCACGCTGTCCAACAGCATGTGGGGCAACCGTGCGCCGTTGCTGGACCATCCCCGTGCGGGTGTGCATGCGCTGGGTGGCGGCATTGGCCAGGGGCTGGCCATGGCCATTGGCACGGCCCTAGCCGATACCGAGCATGGGCTGGGCCGAAAGACCATTGCGCTGATAGGCGATGGCGGCCTCATGCTCAACGTGGGCGAGCTGGCCTGTGCAGTGCAGGAAAAGGCCAACGTGGTGATGCTGGTGATGAATGACAGCCGGTATGGCGTGATCCGAAACATCCAGGACGATATTTACGGGGGCCGCCATTGCTATGTGGACTTGCACACGCCTGACTTCGCCCAGTTTTGCGCGAGCCTGACCGTGCCCCATTTTCGTCTGACCGACCCCAAGCAGACGCGCGACGTGCTGACGCGGGCGCTGCAACTCACTGGCCCGGTCATGGTGGAAGTGGACATGACCGCCTGGGGCCCGTTTGCCGCCAAGTTTGCCGGCCCCATTCTGAAGAAAGACTGACGCGCCATGCTGCATGTCACGCTCATCGGTTTTGGTGCGATTGGCCGCTCGGTCTTTGCGCGCGTGGCCGGTCTGGCCGGGTTGCGCATCGTGCAGGTAGTGGTGTCGTCTGCCCGCGTGGCGGAGGTGCAAGCCGAATTGGGCACGGGTGTGATGGTCACGGACCGCCTGTCTGTGCCGCAATCCCTGTCGGGCGTTGCCAGCCTGGCGCTGGAATGCGCAGGCCACAGTGCCCTGAAGACGCACGTGTTGCAGGCACTGGAGAGCGGCCTGGAATGCGCTGTGTTGTCGGTGGGGGCGTTGTCGGAGCCGGGCCTGCCCGAATCGCTGGCCGATGCTGCCGCGCGCGGGCGCTGTCAGGTTCATTTGCTGGCCGGTGCGATTGGCGGCATCGACGCGATTGCAGCGGCGCGGCTGGCCGGCTTGACCGATGTCACCTACACCGGGCGCAAACCACCCTCTGGCTGGCGCGATACACCCGCAGAATGGGTTATAGACCTTGAATCCATTGCTCAACCAGCTATTATTTTGGAAGCAAGCGCGCGTGAGGCCGCCCAGCTTTACCCCAAGAATGCCAACGTGGCGGCCACGGTGTCGCTGGCCGGTCTGGGGCTGGATGCCACGCGCGTGCGGCTGATTGCCGACCCCACTGTGTCCGAGAACATCCACGAGATTCATGCCGTCGGCGCGTTTGGCGAATTGCGCATCGAGATGCGCGGCAAGCCACTCGCCGACAACCCCAAGACATCGGCCCTGACGGTGCTCTCAGCCTTGCGGTTTCTGCACAACCGCATCAACCCCCTGACGATATGACCGAACACCTCAAGACCTTGATGGCCGGCCAATGGCGCGATGCATCGGGCCCGCTGTACAGCACCGAGTACCCGTTTGACGCCAGCACCGTTGCCACCCTGCATGCAGCCACGGTAGCTGATGTTGACGAAGCCGTGTGTGCGGCTGAAACTGCCCGCCTCAAGCCCAACTGGGCAGGCCTGAAACCCCATGAACGCGCCGCCATCCTGCACCGCATCGCGGCAGGCATTCGTGCGCGCGGCGAGGAGTTGGCGCAGTGGCAGCGGCTGGACAATGGCAAACCCATCAGCGAAACGCGTGCCCTGGTGGCCAGCGCAGCGGGTACCTTCCAGTACTTTGCGGCGGTCTGCGAGACCTTTGAAGACGCTGTGACGCCGCAGCGCGGTGACTTCATGTCGATGAGCCTGCATGAGCCCCTGGGTGTGGTGGGTGCCATCACGCCGTGGAATTCGCCCATCGCCAGCGAAGCCCAAAAGCTCGCGCCTGCACTGGCTGCCGGTTGCGCCATGGTGTTCAAGCCGGCCGAGATCACGCCGCGCATGGCCATTGAGCTGGCCCGCATTGCCGAGGCCGCCGGTGTGCCGCCGGGCATCCTGAGCGTGTTACCGGGCAAGGGTTCGGTGGTAGGTGATGCGCTGGTGCGGCATCCGCTGATCAAGCGCATTGCCTTCACTGGCGGCACGTCCACCGGCATCGGCATTGCCCGGCTTGCGGCTGAAAAGCTGATGCCCGTGTCGCTGGAGCTGGGTGGCAAGTCGCCCACCATCGTCTGCGCTGATGCGGATCTGGACCATGCGGTGGCCGGTGTTCTCTATGGCATCTTCAGCTCCAGTGGCGAATCCTGCATTGCGGGTTCGCGCGCGTTTGTGCACGCCAGTGTGTATGACGAATTCAAACGCCGCGTGCTGGCGGGTGCCAGGGCGCTGCGCGTGGGAGACCCTTCGCTTGAAAGCACGCAGATGGGGCCACTGGTCAGCGGCAGTCATCGTGCCGGGATTGAGCGCTATGTGCAACTGGGTCTGAGTGAGGGTGGCAAGCTGCTGGCGGGTGGCGAGCGGCCCCGGGGCGCACCGTTTGACAAAGGCTATTTCTACCCGCCCACGGTATTTGAAGGCCTGACCAACGCGGCCCGCATGTGCCGCGAAGAGATCTTCGGCCCGGTGCTGGCGCTGTTGCCCTGGCATGACGAAGCTGATTTGCTGGCGGAATGCAATGACAACGAATACGGCCTGGCCAGCGGTATCTGGACGCGCGACTACAAGACGGCGCTGCGCCTGGGCCGCGCGCTGGATACCGGCACGGTCTGGATCAACACCTACAAAGTGTTTTCCATCAGCACGCCGTTTGGTGGCACCAAGCACAGCGGCATGGGCCGTGAAAAGGGCCATGCGTCCATTGCGCAATACATGAACCAGAAAAGCTACTACTGGGGCACCAATGAGTCGCCTATGCCCTGGGCCGGAACCGGAACAACACCATGAGTACAGATGCCATGAAATCAAATGCGATCGAAGGCATTGATGCCATCACCTATTCCACCGACCGCTGGGACGATG
>JANOAP010000299.1:0-3874 GCA_031411175.1 Rhodoferax sp.
ATCGCACCAGCCAGACCGACGACGAACGCATCAAGAACATCACCGTGCTGCCCCCTCCTGAACATTTGATCCGCTTTTTCCCGATTCACGGCAGCGCCGTGGAGTCGCTCATCAGCAAGACCCGGCGCAACATCCAGAACATCATGGCGGGCACGGACGACCGCCTTCTGGTGGTGATTGGCCCGTGCTCTATTCATGACCCCGCCGCAGCACTGGACTATGCCCGCCAGCTCAAGGTGCAGCGCGAGAAATATGCCGACACGCTGGAGATCGTGATGCGCGTGTATTTCGAAAAGCCCCGCACCACCGTGGGCTGGAAGGGCCTGATCAATGACCCGTACCTGGACGAGAGCTTTCGCATCGACGAAGGCCTGCGCATCGCGCGTCAGTTGCTGATCGAAATCAACCGCATTGGCCTGCCCGCAGGCAGCGAGTTTCTGGACGTGATCTCCCCGCAATACCTGGGCGACCTGATTGCCTGGGGCGCGATTGGTGCGCGCACCACAGAAAGCCAGGTGCACCGCGAGCTGGCCTCGGGGCTGTCTGCCCCCATCGGCTTCAAGAACGGCACGGATGGCAACATCAAGATAGCCACCGATGCGATTCAGGCCGCTGCGGGTGGACACCACTTTTTGTCGGTCCACAAAAACGGTCAGGTTGCCATCGTGCAAACCAATGGCAACCCGGACTGCCATGTGATTTTGCGCGGTGGCAAGGCCCCCAACTACGACGCGGCCAACGTGGCCGCCGCCTGCGCTGATCTGAGCAAAGCCAAGCTGCCGCCCACGCTGATGGTGGACTGTAGCCACGCCAACAGCAGCAAGCAGCATGAGAAGCAGCTGGACGTGGCGCGCGACATTGCAACGCAGATCAAGAGCGGATCAAAGAGCGTCTTTGGCGTGATGGTGGAAAGCCATTTGAACGCCGGTGCGCAGAAGTTCACACCGGGCAAGGACGACGCCAGCCAGCTCGAATACGGCAAAAGCATCACCGACGCCTGCCTGGGCTGGGGCGATTCGCTGCAGGTGCTGGATGTGCTGTCGGATGCGGTGAAAGTGCGGCGCGCCCTGTAAACTGCCATCAGACGCGGTGGCAAAGTCTTCTTCATTCGAAATCCTGAATGAAGTGGGTAACTGGACCACATAAACATTCAACAGCTGGCTATTATTTAAGGAGCATCTATGTTGCACCCCCAAGCCCGAGCCCTGATCGATTTGATGGCAGAGCGCGGCGTGCCGGCCACGCACACGCTGTCGCCCGCCGACGCCAGAAACTTCTACCGCGAGCGGCGATTTTTTACGCAGCCCGAGCCCCTTGCAGTGGCCGAGGTGAAGGATCTGAGTTCAGCAGGGCCGCACGGTGCCATTCCGCTGCGCCTCTACAAGCCTTTGGGTGTCCAGGCACCTGCAAGCGGCTTGCCCGTGCTTGTCTATTTTCATGGCGGTGGTTGGGTGATTGGCGACCTGGAAACGCATGATGTGCTGTGCCGTCAGATCGCCAATGCGTCAGCTTGTGCCGTGGTGGCAGTGGACTACCGCATGGGGCCGGAGCACCGGTTCCCGTGTGCCGTGGACGACTGTTGCGCCGCCACCCGCTGGGTGCACGACCATGCCGCCGCTTTGGGCCTGGACGCATCACGGCTCGCGGTGGGCGGTGACAGTGCAGGCGGCAATCTGGCCGCTGTGGTGTCCATCCTGGCACGCGATGCGGGCAATTTGCCCATCTCCTTCCAGTTGCTGATCTACCCCGCCACCGACATGCGCCGCCTCAGCAACTCGCACCAGACCAATGGCCAGGGCTATGTGTTGACCACTGAAACCATGGACTATTTCCAGGGTCATTACACCGGCGGCAACGAAGCTCATTATGTGGACTGGCGTGCGTCGCCTTCGCTCACCGACAGCCACGCTAACTTGCCACCAGCGCTGGTGCTGACGGCCGGTTTTGACCCGCTGCGTGATGAAGGCATTGCCTACGCCCAGAAGCTCAGCGATGCGGGTGGCCGCACCACTCACATCTCATTCGAGCGCCAGATCCACGGGTTCATCACCATGAGCCGTGTGCTGGATGAGGCCAATGTGGCGGTGCGCATTTGCGCGATGGAGTTGAAGACGGCCTTGGCTTGAAGGGCTTGAATGCACCCGCCCTGATTGGTCTTTTTTTTGTCGAAAATTTGTTACCAAATCAAGAGCCTGAGGGCATTGTTTCTTCGTGACTTTTCCCTCTCAAAAAGCTAAAATATGATCTCTGAAACGCCTATAAAAAAGGCATTAAAACAGGGGTCAAAACATGACGAGACAAGCATCGGAAATCCTGATCCTGGATGACCGGTTTGAGGACCTTCATGTGCTCCCCCTGGAGCCCCACCTGAAATCTCGCGGCGTCGACATGTGCGCGATTTCAAACGTCAGATCGACCGCGCTATATCGGGGATACCAGGGGCTGTGGGAGGTTTTTGAGGGTGACCTCTACCTGGTTGGCCTTATGGATGGTCAGATGCAACCCATTGACTCGTCACTGATTTTTGATGGCCAGAAATTGCCGATCTTGGCCGAATGGTTCAGCGGGCGCCTGGTGGTGGACCGTGGAGAGCGCTTGACCTACGAACACATGGGTTGGGGCGGCTACAGTGCCGAACAGTTGCGGCTCTATGTCGAAAACGGTCATATTGTTGCCAAGCGCCGTTTCGACCAGATCAAGGTGCTTGGTCGCCGCTACGCCAAGGACTTCGAGAAGCACGAGGCGTTCCGAAAACAGCTTGCCGCAAATCCCGACTATGCCTTGCGACCCCTGGGCGGTTTTACGGAAGCAGGCATCAAGGCTTTGGGTCTGACCGTGTTCGAGGGTGAGACCTTTTGGCCCCCGGACTTTACGGAAGATGAATATGCCGAGTGGGTCGGGGAAATGGCACGACACTGTCAACGGCCAGATCGTCCTCCCACAGGCCCTGTCTCTGTAGCTGCGTGACGCAGGTGTGGGTAGCCTCTATTTGTTTTTCAGCACCTGCAGCAGCTTGAGGTGCACGCCCCCAAACCCGCCATTGCTCATGCACACGATGTGATCTCCAGGGCGAGCATGGGCAACCACCTGCGCAACTAGCTGATCAATCGAGTCCGCCACATAAGCCCGCGCACCCATGGGGTTCAGCGCCTCGCGTGCGTCCCAGCCCAAACCGCCGCTGTGGCAAAACGCCAGGTCAGCATCTTCTAGACTCCAGGGGAGCTGGGCTTTCATGGCACCTAGCTTCATGGTGTTGGAGCGGGGCTCAAACACAGCCAGAATGCGCGCTCCAGGCCCGAGTTTGCGGCGCAGGCCGTCCAGCGTGGTGCGGATGGCTGTGGGGTGATGCGCGAAGTCGTCATAGACGGTGATGGCTTGCGCGCCTTGGCCCACTACACCGCGTATTTCCATGCGGCGCTTGACGTTTTGAAAACTGGCCAGCGCTGTAGCGGCCGTAGCGGGTGACACCCCCACATGCTCGGCGGCGCTGATGGCGGCCAGCGCATTGAGCTGGTTGTGCACGCCAGTGAGTGCCCATTCCACACGGCCCACCGGCTTGCCCTGGTACAGCACATCAAACGCGTGCGGCTCGCCTTGCGCGGTGAAGTCGCTCACGGTGGCTCCGAAGCTGCGCACCTCGCTCCAGCAGCCTGCGTTCAGCACGCGGACCAAGCTTTCTTCCAGCCCGTTGACAACAACGCGCCCCTGGCTGGGCACCGTGCGCACCAGGTGATGGAACTGGCGCTCGATGGCGGCAAGGTCGACAAAAATGTCGGCGTTGTCAAACTCGAGGTTGTTGAGCACGGCGGTGCGGGGGCGGTAGTGAACGAACTTACTGCGTTTGTCAAAGAAGGCGGTGTCGTATTCGTCAGCC
>JANOAP010000300.1:0-7093 GCA_031411175.1 Rhodoferax sp.
CAATCGGCAGGGCCAGCGCAAAGAGGTTTTGCACCATGGCCGGGTCGGCATAACCCACGGTGTCGGCCAGACTGATGCGGTCGGCACCGGCGTCCAGAACGTTGCGCAGCAGGCGCAGCACTTCAGCGGGTTCCACGCGGCCCTGCAAGGTGCACCCAAACGCAGTACTGAAGCCCACCTCGATCAGGGTGCGGGAGCCCGCCGCATCGCGCGCAGCCACCATGGCGGCAATGTCGGCCACCACCTCGTCCGGCGTACGGCGCATATTGGCCAGGCTGTGGGCATGGCTGGCAGACAAGGGCAGCAGCATCAGGTCGGCTTCACATTCCATCGCACGCTGTGCACCTTTGAGATTGGGCACCAGCACGGACACCGTCAGGCCGGGCAGCGTTTTGGCAAACGCCACCAGTTCAGCCGTGTCCGCCAATTGGGGCAGCAGGCGGGCGGGCACAAAAGACCCCACTTCGATCTCGCGCTGGCCGGCCGCATGGGCATCGCGTATCCATTCAAGCTTGTGCGCGGTCGGCATGACCCGGGCGATGCTCTGCAGGCCGTCACGCAGGCCTACTTCGCGAATCGTGACGTGCGGCGGCAATGGGTTTTGAGTAAACGTATTTGACATGGCTGCGATTTTAGATAGCTCAGACCTTGCCCGGGCTGAGGCGTCGCTGTCAGCGGTCGTAGGCTTGCCGCTGGCGTAGCTTCAGGTCCCCGAATGAGATCAGCTCGCCCGCCAGCGCACTGGCCATCACGGTTGGCGGGCTGGCCAGCCAGACCTGGCCGGGGCCGGATCGGCCGGGGAAATTGCGGTTGATCGCGCTCACGGTCACCTGACCCGCGTCTGTTGACGAGCCTGGCCCGCAGTTGGCGCATGCCCCGCATGAGGGCTGCAATATCTGCGCGCCTACCGCCGCAAAGGTCTTGTCGTAGCCTTTTGCAACACAGTAGTCGCGCACAGCCGTAGTGCCGTACTGCAGGAAGAGCTTGACCTGCGGCGGCACGCGCAACCCCTGGTCCAGTGCCCAGGCCAGCACCGCGTGGTAGTGGTCAAAGTCTTCTCGTTTGCCAGCGGTGCAGGAACCGCCATAGGCGATGTCTACCTTCACGCTGCGGCCCAGTTGGTTCAGTGGCAGGCCATTGCCGGGGTCGCCCGGTGACGCCACCATGGGTGACAGCACGGCACAGTCCAGGGCGATCACGTCGGCATAGCGCGCGCCGGGGTCGCTGTGCATCCAGGGTTCAATCACGAAGTCAACACCGCGCCGCTCGCGCAAAAACGCCAGCGTCTGTGCGTCCGGTGCCACGATACCCGTCAGGCCGCCCAGCTCGGCTGTCATGTTGGTCAGCGTCGCGCGCTCGTCGATGGACATGGCCGCCACCGCGCTGCCGGTGAATTCAAACACCTTGCCCACACCCTGCCCGGCCCTGATTTTGGGATGGGCCAGCAGATAAAGCACGATGTCTTTGGCGGTGATGCCTTGGGCGCAGGGCCCTGCCAACTCAATGCGAAGGGACTGCGGCATGGTCATGCGCACAGCACCGGTGACGAATGCATTGGCCATGTCGGTGGTGCCCACACCAAAGGCCACACACCCCAGGGCACCGCTGTGCGGTGTGTGCGAATCGGTGCCCACCACCACCTGGCCCGGCAAGGCATAGTGCTCCGCCATCATGGCGTGCGAGATGCCCGCCGCGTTGCTGCCGTCGTCCATCGCGGCCTCCATGTCCGTCAATGTGCGGTGAAAACGCAGGCCGTAGTCGGCCACAAAATCACGCTGGGCCTGGCACATGGCCAGCACATTGGGCACCAGGCCATTGCGCACATGCGCGGGGCTGGTGGCCACATAGGAGGTGTGGTCCTCAAACACCACGATGGACTCCGGTGCCTGCAGGGTGAGGGGCTTACCAAAGGTCGTGTGCAGCATGTGGGCGCACATGCCGGTGTAGTACTCATGAATGAAGCGCCAGTCGGCACGAACAAACAGGCCATCGCCCGGTGCCGCATCCAGGGGCATTAAAGCGGTGCGCAGTGCATGACGCGCAATGATTTTTTCAAACAGGGTTTGCGGTGTCTTTGCCTGCCCGATATTTTCAGGGACACCCGCATGGACCGACGACAGGTGCGCCTGCCCAAACCGCAGCAGGCCACCCTGCCGGAGAACTGCTGCAGCCAAGGCGTCACGGGGTGCCACCAGTTCATCGACTGAAATCAGCTCACCCTGCTGGATGCGCTCAATCAGGCCCAAATCGGTCGAGGTGAACAGACCGATGTTGTCCGCATTTTGCCGGTAGAGGCGCTCGAAGCTCTCGGCAATGACCAGGCGGATACCCGCCAGCTTCTCTGCGGCGGGGCTGTGCTCCCGCGATGAACCTTTGCCATAGCGCTTGCCCGCCACCGTGACGCTGAAGCCACCCAGCCGGATCGCATCCGGCCCGATCGGGCGATGTGCCTCGACCGTGAATCCGGTGTAGGGGTAGCGGCCCAGTTTGTCGTCATAGTGGGAGAGAATCGCCACCGGCGTGATTTCGTCGGTAGACACATCATCACGCAACTTGCCCGCCTGCTCGCGGGTCAGCTCGCCCGTCAGTGTTTTCCCGCCCAATTGGGCCGTGACACTGGCGGCGTCTGCACTCAGAAAAAGGATGCGCCCCGGCAGCGCAAGCGCATCAGGGCTGGATGTCACGGCGCCGGGCGTTTGGCCGCCAGCAGCCGGTCTGCGTAGTCTTGCCATGGCGCATTCTTGGCCATGTCGCCAAACACGCCCGCTGCGGCCTGGTCGGCCACCCACTGCTGCTTGTCGGCAATGGCCGCCGCCATGAAGGGCTCGAAACCAGACTCGCGCACCGTGTTGGCCGCCTCGCGCATTTCCTCTGCACGCCGTTTGCCGTGCTGCACGACGCGGCTGAAGAAGTAAGCGCCCTGGCTGGACCAGTCAATCGACGGGAAGGTCTCCACCAGCGTGGGCAGCACATGGTCTTCCACACCGTAGGCGCGGGCCGTGGCATAGCTCTCGATCACCAGGGCTTCCAGCCCCTTGATCATCACGCTGCGGCACATCTTGATGGCACTGGCCACACCAAGCTTTTCAGATACCGCTTTGGCATCCATGTCAAAGCCCTGAAACCGTTGCGCTAGAGCTGCCGCCTGCGCACCCCCCAGCAACATCGGCACGCGAATGCCATAGGGCGGGATGGAGGTCATCACCCCGGCTTCCACATAGTGCCCACCCGCTGCTTCAATGAGTGCTGCAGCCTGCTGTTTAGTACCCGGCGAGGCAGAGTTCAGGTCCAGAAACAGCGTGCCGGGCCGAAGGTGCCGCGCTGCTTCCTGCGCCACGGCCAGGGTGTTGGACGCCGTGACCGCAGAAATCAGAAAGTCGGCTTGCGCGCACAACATCTGCATGGAGGCGCAGGCCGACACGCCTGAATCATGCGCATGGGCCAGCTCGTGGGCCTGAAGCGCGGCACTGGCAAATTTCAGGTCCCATGCGCGGACAGTTTCAATGCCCGCCTTGGGTTTGAGGCCCAGGGCAAATATCTTGCCCACTTCGCCATAGCCAATAACGCCAATGTGATCATTCATTCTCAGGTCCAATCCGCTGGCGATGCAAGCGTTTACCAGAAACACCGCAGAGCTGGCTCTGCCAGGCTGCTGGTGTTGCCCCCAGCAAGGGGGAAAGCGTAGCGACACGCAGTGCGCGTAGCCGGGGGGTGAGTCGTAACCACCATCACTGCTTTTCGATCTTGGCCCGAATGATCACGTCGCTCCAGCGCTTGATCTCGGATCCCAGCAATTCGGAGGCCTGCTCCGGCGTGCTGCTTTGTGCGTGCAGGCTCAGGTCGCTCAGCTTCTTGATCACCTCTGGGTTGGCCAGCACCGTCTGCAATTCCTTGTTGAGCCGTGCCACCACGGCCTTGGGTGTCTTGGCAGGCACGGCCAGACCGTTCCATGAGCCCACCTTGAACTGACTCAGCGTGCCGCCGGATTCACGCAGGGCCGGCACATCGGCCAGCAACGCAGAGCGCTTGTCGTTCAGCACGGCCACGGGCCGCAGCGCCTTGGACTTGATTTGCGTCATCAACGGGCCCAGGATGTCGATCATGGCGTCCAGCTCACCGCCACGCAGGGCGGTGATGACGGGTGGCGTGCCATTGAAAGGCACGATCTGGAACTCAAAACCGGCATTGGCCTTGAACAGCTCGGCTGCCAGGTTTTGCGTGGTACCGACCTGGGGCGTGCCAATGTTGAGCTTGCCGGGGTTCGCGCGGCCATAGGCCAGTAGATCCGCAACCGTCTTGAAGCGTCCGGTCTCGCTCACCACAATACCCAGATCAAAACCAGCCAGCGTAGACACCGGCGTGAAATCTTTCATAGTGTCAAACGGCAGGCTCTTGAACAGTGCTGCGCTGACCGCCGTGCCGCTGGAGATCAAAAGCAGCGTGTGACCATCGGCATCGGCACGGGACACCTGTTCGCCCGCCACAATGCCACCGGCACTGGCCTTGTTCTCCACGATCACCGGCTGGCCCAAGGCCTCCCCCAGCTTTTGGCCGACCGTGCGCGCCGTGATATCAGCCGCGCCGCCCGCCGCATTGGGCACCACAATTTTGAGGGGCTTGGTGGGGAAAGTCTGGGCAGTTGCAAGGCTGCTCATCAGCAGCGTGGCCGCCAGGCTGGAAATCAGGTGTTTGAATGTCATGTCAACTCTCTTTTAGGAATAAAATAAGGCTGTAGCCTTTATGGAATAAGCTTGACCAGCTATATTTTAAATAGCATACGCAGCTACAAAAAACGTCAGCGCGCCACACCCAGCAGGCGGTCCAGCAGCTCGGGCTGGTCTTGCAAGCTGCGCGCGGTGCCCGAATGCACCACGGTGCCCCGATCCAGCACAGCGGCTGTGTCCGAGATCGCCAGAATCGCCTGCGGATGCTGCTCGACGATGATGGCGCTCAGGCCTTCTTCACGCGTGATGCGGCGTATGGCCCGCAGCAACTCCTGCACGATGATGGGGGCCAGGCCCTCGAGGGGTTCATCCAGCAGCAGCAACGTGGGGTTAAGCACCAGGGCGCGGCCCACGGCCAGCATTTGCTGCTCGCCTCCCGAGAGCTGCGTGCCCAGGTTGCCCTTGCGCTCCGCCAGCCGGGGAAACATCTCGTAGACCCGCGCCGGTGTCCACTGCGCGGCCGCGCGCCCTGCCCTTGCGGGGCGGGCCACGGCGCTGAGGTTTTCATCCACCGTGAGTGATTTGAAAATATTGCGCTCTTGCGGCACCCAGCCAATGCCGGCTGCCGCACGTTCATGCGATGGCATCTTGTGCAGATCGGCACCGCCCAGCGATATGCTGCCCGCATGCTGGCGCGTAGCCCCCGCCAGCGTGTTAATCAGCGTGGTTTTGCCGGTGCCATTGCGGCCCAGCAGCGCCAGCGTCTTGCCTTCGGCCCGCGCCAGCGACACATCGTGCAGTACAACTGCCTCGCCGTAGCCTGCACTCAAGCCCTTGACGTTAAGTAACTCAAGCATGGGCGGCTCCCTCATCGATTTCATCAGCGTGGCCCAGGTAGACCGCCTTGACCTGCGGGACATTGGCGATCTGGTCGGGGTCACCCTCAGTCAGCACAGTTCCGTTCACCAGCACGGTCATGCGGTTGGCAAAGCTGAAGACCAGATCCATGTCATGTTCAATCAACAGCACCGACACATCGGCGGGCAGTGCAGCCACGGTTTGCAGCAGCTCTTCGCGCTCGCCCGCAGGCACACCGGCCACGGGTTCATCCAGCAGCAGCACCCTGGGTTCGCAAGCCAGCGCAATGGCAATCTCCAGCAGGCGGCGCTTGCCATAGGCCAGCACCTGCGTCTTCTGGTTCATCACCGCTGTCAGGTGAAACTGCTCCAGCAAATGGGCGCAACGCTCGGTCACCGCCTTGTTAGCCCCCAGTGCCTGCCACCATTTGCCGCCCAGCCCGTGGTGCTGCGACACGGTCAGCGCGAGTGTTTCAAGCGGCGTCAACGTGTCAAACAACTGGTTGATCTGGAAGGTGCGCACCATACCGCGCCGAACGCGCTGGTGCGGTGCCAGGTCCGTGATGTCCTGGCCTTCCAGCACAATGCGCCCCTCGGAAGGGTCCAGCACGCCGGTCAGCAGGTTGATCAGCGTGGTCTTGCCCGCGCCATTGGGGCCAATCAGCGTATGGCGCGCGCCTTTTCTGAGATTCAGCGTGACGTTGTTGGTGGCAGTGATGCCGCCAAAGCGCTTGATGAGGCCTTGCGCCGACAGCACAACGTCAGCGGGCTTACTCGCCTGCGAGGTGTCGAGGGTCACTGGAATACCTCCGTGCTGCGCACTGCGGTGCGAGCTTGCTTGGGAGCGGCCCGGCGCGGCGCTCATGCCTTGCCTCCTTCACTACGCTGGCTGCGCTTGAACCAGGTCCAGGGGCGGATCAGGCGGTCGCGCCCTACCAGCACCAGCACCACGAGGAACAGGCCTATCCAGAACGTCCAGTATTGCGGCGTGATGCTCGACAGCACGTCGTGCATCAGCTTGAAGGCCACCGCACCGGCCACACCGCCATACAGCCAGCCCGTGCCGCCAATGACCAGCATGAGCATCACGTCGGCAGAGCGGTCAAACGCAAATACATCCAGCGACGCAAAGCCCGTGGTCTGAGCCGCCAGCCCACCCGCCACACCCCCCAAACCGATGACCGCCGACGAGATTGACCGCATCGCGCGCAAACGCGCCGGTGCCAAGCTCGGCTGGTACACGCATGCCTGCGTATTCGTGCTGGTCAACCTGTTCCTGTTTGCGATCTCCGGCGATGGCCTGGGCATTGGTCGGCGGCCCTGGTCCCTCTACCCGGCGCTGGGCTGGGGCCTGGGCCTGGCATTGCATGGGGTTGCGGTGTTTGTGCTGGGCACCGGCAGCGGCCTGCGCGAACGCATGGTGCAGCGCGAACGCGCCAAACTGCAGCGCGGCCAGGACCCTTGGTGACCCCGGGATGAAAATCGACTGGCTGGAGAAGCTGCGGATCTATCTGCAAACCCTCGCGTTTTGCCTGGCGGTGGCGGCGATCCAGTTTGCCTTCCAGCCGCAAA
>JANOAP010000301.1:0-7075 GCA_031411175.1 Rhodoferax sp.
AATAGACTTTGCCAATTCCTTCAACGCCGCCTTGTCATCCCCAGCACCGAACATCGTGTCAACCGTGTGGTCGAAGGCCTTAGCCATAGGTTGCGGTTTGGGCGGCGTGTTGCGCTGGAAGTTATCAAACGCTTGTTTCAGCAGATCCGGATCCATCTTGTCAAAGCGCTTGGTGAGAAGCGTCAATGCATTCTGAGGTTCGGAGGTTATAAGACGCATACTACGGGCGAGCGCCGTCAGAATGGCGGTGCAATTTGCAGCGTTAGCCGCACAATACCCGTCGCGCGCCACCAGCACGTTGTAGGTGGTCGGATTCAGATCCGGAAAATCCCCACGCGGTCCGCTGATCCAAAGCGTCGCTCCATTCTTTGCCGCTTCGAGCGTGAACGGGCTGGAGAATACAAACCCGTCAATCTCCTTCTTCTGCAAAGCTGCCGCCATACCCGGCGGCGCGATGAAGACGAGACGAATATCGCGATCAGCATCGATCCCCGCTTGGCGTGAAATGTAGCGCAAGTAGGCATGAGGCAGGCCATTGGCTGCGTCAACCGCAAGCGTTAGACCCTTGAGTGCTTTCGCCTTGTCCAGCCCTGTTTTTGCTGTTGCAAATCTTTCTGCAACCGAAGCGGCCAACACCACTTCCGTCGTTGCGTTCTCCTGCAAGCCCGCAATAGCCAAGGTTTTCTGGCCGCGTTGCGCCGCGCGCAATTGAATCGCTCCGGCAATCGTCGTGAAATCTGCACTTCCCCCGACTAGCGCATTGAGCGCGGAGGGACCAGCGAGAAGCCCCAAGTCCACATCGATCCCAGCGTCTTTGAAATATCCCGCATCCTGCGCGAGGTACACCGGCGCGAAGAGGATTGAGACGGCTGGCAAGACTAGCTTGGTCTTCGCAGTCTGTGCGTTGGCAAGTCCAGTTGCCAGGCTGGCAATGAGGATTGCACAGGGAATTACCCGGTCAAAAAGTTGTCGCATCATTTCTGTCTCCATTCGTTGATAAAAGTGAAACTACACGGTGTCGGCACGACGCAGGAGATCAATCTCCGGAACGCCAGCGTTCAGCTGTGCAAGCATTTCTTCGGGTTCAAACTCAATGCCAATCGGGTTGCTACGGAATGCTTCGCTTTGCATCCACTCGTTAGTGGCATGGGCATCGGGAAAACTGTCCACTTGCAACTCGATCTGATTTCCATCGGGGTCGGCGTAATACAGAGAAACGGTCGGCCCGTGGTTAATGCTTCTATATGGACGGATTTCTTCGCCCTTTAAGCGAACATAGGTGCTCATCAGGTCCGCGAGCGAGTCGTAAGCAAACGCGGTGTGATAGAAACCCACATGAGCTCCCTCTGCCTTGGCCGCGTAGTCGTCCACACCCACCAAGGCGATGCGATGATGCTCATCGTCATACGTGAGAAACGCGATCTTGTCGGAGTCAAATGCCACATGTGCGTTTAGCACCTGGGAGTACCAACGCACCAGCGCTTGGAGCTGGTTGGTGCGCAGAGCGATATGAGCTAGCCTGCGTGGCGAGATGGCTCGTGCTGACTCAGTTGTTTTCACGGTCACTTCCTTTGCTGGTATGGGTTCGTGTCATGCTGCTTGCAATGCGTGGTCGCGTACGCCACTGACGGCGGTGTGCAGAATGCTTCGCAAGAGATCGCACGCGTCTTCCTGCGCTCCATGAGAGCGCCAGACGACGTGTCCGTCCGGGCGGACGAGGACGGAGCCACGCGGACTTATCTCAAACACCTCATGAAACGTCCCTTGATGGTCGATAAGATCGGCATCGGGGCCGACGGTGTACGCATGACCCTCGATCCCAACATCGGCCGCTGCGCGGCGGAAGGCTGAGGCCCAGGTTTGCCCCTCCCGCCCCGCAAGCAGCGTAAACCGCATGTCCTTGAAGAGGTCGATTGTTGAAAGTATCACTCCGCCCGGCCAGCTCAGCCAGCAATGGGGTGCCCGACCGCCCGGTGCTGTCGTTGCCTCGTACGTGTTGATTTCTCGCGGCATCGCATCTCCACCCTCATCCAAGATTGCAGGGGAGCGGTACGCATAACCGAACGTCTGTCCGTAGTAATCGAAGTGCTCCCGCTGCTGCGGAATTGCTTTGCGCATGCGGGCAACGTCTTCTTCGCGGAAGTCTTCGTGCGTCCGCATGATGCCGCCCAAACCCGCCACCGCCATCTTGCGTGCATTGCGCACACTCTGCTCGACATTGAAACGGATGACTGGCAGCCGCTCCTGCTCATAGGAATCAAGGAGTCGCGGATCGGCCAGTTCCTTCACTACGAGTGCAAGCTTCCAACTGAGGTTATGCGCATCGCCCACTGCCGTGTTCATGCCTTGGCCTCCCGTAGGAGGCAGAGGGTGCGCCGCATCGCCAGCCAGGAAAACGCGGCCAACGCGCAGCGTTTGGGCAATTCGCGCTTGCATCTGCCAAATACGAATGTCGCGAATGCTCACATCCATCCCATCCATGCCAATCGCCGCTTTGACAATCCCGGCGCACCTCTCTGGTGTGAAGTCTTCCGGCTTGTCCTTTTCCGCGTTGTAGCCAAAGTTGTACGTCCACCGCCTCCGGCCGTCCAACGCGATCATCACCCCAACCGTTTTCTCGTTGTAAATCCACCAAAGAAGGTTGGGACGATCAGCAACCAGGGGCCAGAGATCGGCCTCGAAGTAAACGCCGATCTGGTTCCCCAACGCGCCGTCGCCCGACAGCTCCACTCCCAATTGGTCACGCAGCGTTCCCCGCGCGCCATCTGCCGCGATAGCGTACTTTGCGCGTACCGTTCGGCTCTTCCCATTCGGGTCCGACATGCGCGCCTCCACGCTAGCCTCATCCTGTGTCAGCGAGTCCAAACGCGTACCAAACCTTGCTAAGACCGAGCGCTGGGCTTCGGCACCCCGCCGCAATACCGGCTCCAGCAGATCCTGGGAACAGGAGGTTTTGGCGCTCGGTCCGTACGTCTCTATGATTCGGTTTCGCTGCCTGTCCGCAAAAGTGCGTATCTCACCGATTTGCTCCCCCGCTACCGACCGCACGAACGCCACGCCCTGATTCCGGTCGTGCGGTATGCCCCGCGCACGGACATCCTCTTCAAGCCCCCACGTCCTAAGAATCTCCATCGTCCGAGCATTGACGACGTGGCCACGCGGGTGGAACGATGTAGAGGGGTGCTTTTCAATGAGCAATGTCTTCACCCCGCACCTTCCCAGCGCTATCGCCGCGGCAAGGCCACACGGGCCTCCCCCAATGATGAGTACGTCGTATTGATCGGGCATGGGAGCCACAGGCATATGAGACATGAGAGCAAATATTGATTGACTGTCAGTCAGTTTACAGACAAAAAAAATGCCTCGCATGATGGTTTTCCCTGACCTCCCACACGATCAATTTCGAGTGTGCGGCTATCATCGGCAACATGCGTGAAGTAGCCAGTCCGCCGCTGCGGACATCGAAATCAGCACTCGCCAAAGCCCCCAACGGCAAGCAGCGAGTCATTGAAGCCGCCGAGCGACTCTTCGCGGCACGCGGCTTTTCGGGCGTTTCTGCCGCAGAGATTGTGAAAGAGGCAGGTGTAGCGCACGGGCTGCTTTTCCATCACTTCGGTTCGATGGATGATTTGTACGCAGAAGTCAGTCGCATCGCCGCAGCTCGCATGGATGACACGCAGTTGTTGTCGTTTCGAGGGCGGACGGCCCGCGACCAAATCCTCTCCTTCATGCGTACCCACATGCGCGCTGTCAAACAACGCGAGGGCGATGCGGTGTTCCGCGCCCGCGACCTCGACGCCCGCGTCAGCAACAAAGTCGTGCAGATTTGGGAGATGTCGAGGCAGCGCGCCATTGACCGCCTCTTCCAGGCGATGGGCGTACAGGTGCCCACGAAAAAAATGCGCGTCTGCCTCCGTGCCTGGATCGGCTTCCACGACCAACTCGTCCTCGGTTGGCTCGCTGACCGATCACTCTCCGAAGTCGAAGTCCTGCGATGGACTATGGACCAGCTCGACCACCTTGCCGCCACGATCCTCGGGGTCGACCTTGACCTCGAACCCCCTTTGCCCTAAGCGCAGAGAAGTACGAACGGATTCGGGCGTTCATACACTCATACGAGCAAGTGGTCGGAAGGTCGGTGATTTTCTCGCTTGCGGCGTCGTAAGTGGCATGTCTACGGCGATGAATAATAGTTGCAGTAGAGAGCACCGGCGAGCATTGCATCGCTAGGCCGAAACTCTTCGAGCAACTGGCCGCGTTCACCGTTGCTGTTGCCGTAGTGTGGCCCTTTTTACGCGTCCTTCACCGGGGCGAATGCTTCCGCGAATGTCCCCCGCTTCGCTCCGCCTTGATTTGGCAAAACCCCAAGTCCGCGCTGCACCATCCACCCAAGTGTCATCGGCAATGAGCAATGCTGGTTTTCGCAGATTGAACGCCCACGGCGCTACCAGGCACAGGTCGGCGTAGCATTCAGCGCAGCGGCATCAAGGCGGAGGAATCGGTCATAGACCGAGACGGGGGACTGCCGCGGAGCTGAGCGCCGCGTCGACCTTTGCCCGCCAAACAAGGGCTTCATCCCCGCGTACAACAAAGCAACCAACCCCGCATGCATGCTAAGCTCCCACTCCCAATTTGAAATGGAGCTCAACATGCCTGGCCTTCTGCCCAACATAGACCCAGAGGGTCTTCTGGAGTATTCGGTGGTCTACACCGACCGCGCACTCAACCACATGTCGCAAAGCTTCCAGGGCGTCATGCGGGAGATCTCTTCCACGCTCAAAGAGGTCTACAACGCCAGGTCGGCCGTAGTGGTGCCGGGCAGCGGCAGCTACGGCATGGAAGCCGTGGCGCGCCAGTTTGGCACTGGCAAAAAATGCCTGGTGATCCGCAACGGCTGGTTCAGCTACCGCTGGACGCAGATTTTCGACATGGGCTCCATCCCCTCGGAGACCATCGTGCTCAAGGCCCGCCGCCTGAGCGAAGCCCACCAGTCGCCTTTTGCGCCCTGCCCGATTGACGAAGTCGTCAAAACCATCCTGGCCGAAAAACCCGATGTGGTGTTTGCACCTCACGTGGAAACCGCTGCGGGCATGATTTTGCCGCCCGATTACCTGCGGGCCGTGGGTGACGCGGTGCACCAGGTGGGTGGCTTGTTTGTGCTGGACTGCATTGCCTCCGGCACCATCTGGGTGGATATGAAGGCCTGCGCCGTTGACCTGCTGGTCTCCGCACCGCAAAAGGGCTGGAGCAGCTCGCCCTGCGCCGCCCTGGTGATGTTGAGCGACCTGGCCCGCCAGCGCATTGACAGCACCACCAGCACAAGCTTTGCCTGCGACCTGCGCAAATGGCTGCAGGTGATGGAAGCCTATGAAGGCGGTGCCCACATGTACCACACCACCATGCCGACCGATGCATTGACGCGTCTGTGCACCACCATGCGCGAGTCACGTGCCTATGGCTATGCCAAGCTGCATGCCGAGCAGCAGGTGCTGGGCGACAAGGTCCGGGCACTGTTCGAGTCACGTGGCCTGCGCAGCGCTGCGGCCCCCGGGTTCAAGGCACCAGGTGTGGTGGTGAGCTACACCGACGATGCAGGGCTGCACTCCGGTGCCAAGTTTCTGGCACTGGGCCTGCAAACCGCGGCGGGCGTGCCGCTGCAATGCGATGAGCCTGCCGATTTCCGCACCTTCCGCGTCGGTCTGTTTGGCCTGGACAAGCTGCACAACCCGGACCGCACGGTGGAGCATCTGGCCAAGGCGCTGGACAAGCTGCTGCCACCTGTTGCGGCGGCAGAGACTCGCACGCCAGCGCTACACGCGTAGGCGCCTGCGCGATCAGGTGTTCTTGCTGATAGTGATAGACGGGAACTTGGACGAAAAATCCTTGTTCTTGGCAGCAATCGACACCGCCACCTGGCGCGCCACCGCCTTGTAGATGGCGGCCACCTCACCGTCGGGGTCGGCCACCACGGTGGGCATGCCGCTGTCAGCCTGCAGACGAATCTGCATGTTCAGCGGCAGGGCACCCAGGTAGTCCATCTTGTACTCGGCGGCCATATTCTTGCCGCCGTCCGCGCCAAAAATGTGCTCCACATGACCACACTGGCTGCACACGTGCACGGCCATGTTTTCGACGATGCCCAGAATCGGCACGCCCACCTTTTCGAACATCTTGATGCCCTTTTTGGCATCCAGCAGGGCAATATCTTGCGGCGTGGTGACGATGACTGCGCCCGTCATCGGCACGCGCTGGCTCAGGGTGAGCTGGATGTCGCCCGTGCCGGGCGGCATGTCCACAATCAGGTAATCCAGATCACGCCAGTTGGTTTGCCGCAGCAGTTGCTCCAGCGCCTGGGTGGCCATGGGGCCGCGCCAGATCATGGCTTCGTCCTGCGCCACCAGAAAACCGATGGACATGACCTGCACCCCGTAGTTCTCCAGCGGCTCCATGGTCTTGCCGTCGTCGCTCTCGGGGCGGCCGTCAATGCCCATCATCATCGGAATGCTGGGGCCATAAATGTCGGCATCCAGCAAACCCACACTGGCCCCCTCTGCCGCCAGCGCCAGGGCCAGATTGACAGCCGTAGTGCTCTTGCCCACGCCACCCTTGCCCGAGGCCACCGCCACGATGTTTTTCACCTTGGGCAGCAATTGCACCCCGCGCTGCACCGAGTGCGCCTGCACCTTGGTGAAGAGGTTAACCGACACATTGCCGACCCCCGCCACGCCTTTGGCCGCGGCCACCAGCGCTTTGCGAAAGCCCGGAATCTGGCTTTTAGCGGGGTAGCCCAGCTCCACGTCAAACGCCACGTCGCTGCCCGTGATGCTCAGATTTTTGATAGCTTTGGACGAGACGAAATCACGTCCGGTATTGGGATCTACAACGCTCATTAACGCGTCGGAAAGAATTTTTTCTGTCACTGCCATTGAATACTCCTGAAGGCAGGTAGTCTAGCGAAGTAGTTCAACCCACTCATAATCCGCATGATGGCAGAAACACCCACGCCTCAGACCACCGGGCTGCTGCTCACGGGCGGTGGCGCGCGCGCGGCCTACCAGGTGGGCGTGCTGGAAGC
>JANOAP010000302.1:0-3783 GCA_031411175.1 Rhodoferax sp.
TGGCGGCAGACACAACGGTCGCTGCTTCGAGCCAACGGTGCTTGTCAACGTGCCGACGAACGCACCCATCTATTGCGAAGAAGTGTTTGGCCCTGTCGTGTTGATCGAACCGTTCGACGACGAGCAGGACGCCGTGCAAAAAGCCAATGGCAGCGACTACGGCTTGTCGGCCTCGATCATGTCGCGCGACGCCTGGCGCGCCATCACGCTGGGTGGGCAGATCCAGGCCGGCATGGTCAATGTCAACGGGCCGACCATGGGCGGCGAGCCGCAGATTCCCTTCGGGGGTGTCAAGGACAGCGGCTGGGCCCGGTTCGGCCGCTGGGCGATTGACATATTCTCTGACTTGAACCTGGTCACCGTCAGCCAGCAACAACGCCAATACCCCATGTAAAACCAAGAGAAACGAAACCATCATGAAAAAAATCGACATCTACAACCACGTGCTCGCACCAGCCTACTTTGAGCTGGTCAAAGCGCATTCCAAGGACGCAGGCATCGTCAAACGCATGGCGAGCATCCCCATGCTGTGGGACCTGGAGGCCCGCGCCGCCATGATGGTCGACAAGTTCCCGGACGTGGTGCAGGTGCTGACGCTCAGCGCGCCATCGCCCGAGATGCTGGGTGGGCCGCTGGAGTCACCAGAGTTCGCGCGCGTGGCCAACGACGGCATGGCCGAGATCTGCAAGCGCTGGCCAGACCAGTTTCCGGTCTTCGTCGCGTCACTGCCCATGAACAATGTGCCCGAGGCGCTCAAGGAAATGGACCGCGCCATCAACACGCTGGGCGCGCGCGGCGTGCAAATCATTACCAGTGTCAACGGCCGGCCGCTGGACGACGCGGAATTTTTCCCCATCTTCGAACGCATGGCCAACCACCACAAGCTGCCGATCTGGATGCACCCGTTCCGGCCTGGCACCCGGTCTGACTACCCGGAAGAAGAGCGTTCGCGCTATGAGATCTGGCAGGTGCTGGGCTGGCCCTTCGAGACTTCGGTCGCCATGTCCCGCTTGGTGTTCTCGGGCTTGCTGGAGAAGCTGCCGGACCTGCGCATCATCACGCACCACTGCGGCGGCATGCTGCCGTACTTTGCCGGGCGTGCCGAATCTTTGTGGGCCCAATTGGGCAGTCGCAGCGCCGATGGCAGCGAGGCCGACGTGCTCAAGCGCCTGTCAAAACCACCCATCGAGTACTTCAAGATGTTCTACGGTGACACGGTGCTGGGCGGCTCCCGTTCGGCGCTGCGTTGCGGGCTGGATTTCTTTGGCGTCGACCACGTGGTCTTTGCGTCGGACTGTCCCTTCGATCCCGAAGGCGGGCCCATGTTCATCCGCGAAGGCATAAGCTCCATCGCGGAGATGGGTCTGAGCGACCAGGACCAGGAAAAGCTTTATCTGGGTAATGCGTTGCGTTTGATGCGCCTGTCGCACATCGGCAAGCCATGAACCTTGTATCACCGCAACCCGTTGCGCTCAACCTGCCGCGCGTGTTGTTTTGCGCAGGGGCGCTGTCTGCGCTGGCGGGAGAGCTGGAGGCAATGGGCGTGCGCCGGCCGCTGCTGGTGACCGACCAGGGCCTGGTGGCAGCCGGACTCGCCGCGAAGGCCATAGCGGCTTGCGGCAAGACGGCGGTACCTGCCATCTTCGACAACGTCACCGAGAACCCGCTGTTCGCTGATGTTGACAAGGGCGCGGCTTGGTACACCCAACAGGGGTGCGACGGCGTCGTGGCATTGGGCGGCGGATCGGTCATCGACACCGCCAAAATGATTGCCCTGCTGGCCGCCAACCCCGGTTCATGCGCGACCTACGCCGGTGTGCGCAATGCAGCGCACGGGCCTGCTGCCCCGCTGATCGTCATTCCGACGACCGCTGGCACGGGCAGTGAAGCCTCGCCCTCCGCAGGCATCCACCCCGACGCGGCCACTGCATCGGTTGGCATGAACTCCCGGCACCTTGTTCCGAAGCTGGCTATCCTCGACCCGGACTTGACGCGCAGTCTGCCAGCCCGGCTGACGGCAGCCACCGGTGTGGACGCGTTGTCCCACTGCATCGAAGGTTTCCTGTCCAAGAAAGACATTCCGCTTGGTAAATCCATCGCGCTGGACGGCATCGCGCGCGTCGCCCGCAACCTGCGCCGGGCGGTCGCCAACCGCGACGATGCGCTATCTCGCGGGGAAATGATGCTCGCGGCTTTCGCCGGTGGCGCGTCCATTGGCATGGGCCTCGGACCCGCCCATGCCATCGCCATCGCCTGCAGTGACCAAGGCTTTCACCATGGGGTGTTGAGCGGTATCGGACTCGTCGCCACGCTGGACGCCACCAGCGCGCACGTGCCCGATCGGGCGGCCGAGATCGCCATGGCGATGGGGCTGGAGCGCACCGCATCTCCGGGTCAAGCGGTGGCTTCACTCATGCGCGAACTCGACCTGCCTGCGACGCTGGCTGAGCTGAAGTACGTGCCGCGCGATCTCCCAGCGCTGGCCCTTGCCGCGCATCAGAGCTATTTCAATCTGTCTGCGCCGTTCCACCCGACAGCATCGGACTATGCCGCCATGCTCACCCAATCACTGAGTACAAATCCATGACCCCATCCCAAGCTGATAACACCCCTGCCGCGCTGCGCACCCTGTTGGACCGGGCCGCCATCACACAGGTCGTGCAGGACTGGGGCCTGGCGCGCGACACCGGTCGATGGGAGCAACTGCGGTCTTTCCACACCCACGACGCGACGGTGCAGACCACCTGGTTCGTGGGCAGTGCCACAGAGTTCGTCGCGCGTTCGCGCCAGGCGTTCGATAACGGTGCGCAAGTGCAGCATTTCATCGGCGCGGCCACCATTGAGTTGCGCGGTGATCGCGCTGTGGCCGAGACGCGCATGGTTCTTCAGGTGCGTGCGGCTGTGCATGGCGTGCCGGTGGACGTGACCTGCCACGGCTTGTTCCACGACCTTTTCGTGCGCCGTGCCGAGGGCTGGCGCATCCAGCAGCGCGTGCCCGTCTACGAGAAGGATCGGCTGGACACCCTGGTACCCGGCCAGGCCCTGCAGCTCGATGCCGACGAGCTGGCTGCGTTGCCCAAAGGCTGCTGCCACCTCACCTATGTGCAATCTCAGGGCGGCGCGACGATCACGCCAGACCTGCCAGTTCCCGGCAGCCCGGCACTGGAGAGGCTATATGCGCAGGGCAGGGCCTGGCTGTCAGGTGCTGCGCCCAGCCCGGGTTGAGCCACCCATCACGTGATAAAACTGTTTGAAGATTCCCCACAACCCCCCTGGAGACAAATCGCCATGAAGATACTGAATAGGTTGCTGACCCCATTGGTCGCCCTGACCTCGCTATGCCTCTCGGTCACGGCCCTGCCGGGTACAGCGCATGCCCAAACTAATCCGGCGTTTCCGGCAAGAACCGTCACCCTGGTCGTTCCCTTTACCGCCGGCAGCGGCAGCGATCTCATCGCGCGCGTCATTGCGCCCCGGTTGTCCGCGCGGTGGGGCCAGCCCGTGATCGTGGACAACAAGCCGGGTGCCAGTGGCAACCTGGGCCACAACGTTGTGGCGAAGGCCGCACCGGACGGCCACATTCTGATGCTCACGGCCGACTCGTTCACCATGGCACCTGCCATCTACAAAAGCATGCCGTATGACCCCGCGAATGACTTTGCCCCCGTGGTGACGCTGGCTGACGCCACTTACTCACTCGCCGTGAATCCGTCTGTACCTGCTAAAGACCTGAAGTCCCTGATCGCATACCTCAAGGCGAACCCTGGCAAGGTCAACTATGGC
>JANOAP010000303.1:0-8697 GCA_031411175.1 Rhodoferax sp.
TCAAAGACAAATCAATCATCGTGACCGGCTCAGGTGGCGGTATCGGGGAAGGTATCGCACTGCGGCTGGCTGAGCAGGGGGCAAAAGTCATCGTCAACGACATCAACGCTGTCGCAGGCGAGCGTGTCGTAGCGCGCATCATTCAGGCCGGAGGCACCGCTTCGTTCTTTTCAGCCGATGTGACCCGATCCGCGGACATGAAAGCACTGGTTGACGTCGCCGTGCAGCGCCATGGCAAGCTGGACGTGATGATCAACAATGCCGGCTGGACCCACCGAAACCGACCGGCGCTTGAGGTTTCAGAGGACGAATTTGACAAATGCTTTGCCGTCAACATGAAGAGCATTTATCTGGCCACCATCCATGCAGTGCCGCACTTCCGCGGCAACCGCGGCGGCTCATTCATCAACATTGCGTCCACCGCCGGCGTGCGGCCCCGGCCCGGCCTCACCTGGTACAACGGCTCCAAGGGTGCCGTCATCACCACCAGCAAATCGCTGGCAGCAGAGCTGGGGCCGGACAACATCCGTGTGAACTGCATCAACCCGGTCTTCAACCCTGATACCGGCCTTTCGGCCGAGTTTGCAGGAGGACCGCTGGATGAAGAGCGCAAGGCCAGGTTTCGCGCAACGATTCCCTTGGGACGTTTTTCCACGGCGCTGGACGTCGCCAACGCAGCCCTTTATCTGGCCAGCGATGAGGCTGCCTTTATCAGCGGTGTGTGCATCGAGGTTGACGGCGCACGCTGCGTATAAATTCAAACATTACTCGACATTCAGGTAAAACTTCCGGGCGACCAAACACTTGAAAATACTCGTGGTTGATGACCATGTCCTGGTGCGTGAGGGTTTGCGCCAGGTCCTGAAAGGCCTTACAGAAGACGTTGAAGTGCTGGAGGCCGGCACCTGCGCAAAGGCTTTCGCGTTGGCCGATTCGCATGCCGACCTTGATTTGCTGATCCTGGACTACCACCTGCCCGACATGGACGGCCTTTCGGCGCTGACCATACTGGGCGAGCGCCATCCCGAATTGCCAGTGTTTATTCTTTCGGGATCAAGCAACAGCGACATCATGCGCCAAATGCTTGCCAAAGGCGCTGCGGGCTTCATGACCAAGTCTGGCATGAGCGAAGAGTTGCTGGTAGCGGTGCGCAATGTGCTCAACGGTGACGTCTACGTGCCGCCTGACCTGCTGACCCTGTCCCGTAAGGACGCTGTCGAAGAGCCTGCCGCCGAAATACCGGAGTTCTCGCGACGCCAGGTGCAGGTGCTGCAACTGCTTCTGGATGGTCATTCCAACCGGGAAATCAGCCAACGCCTGTTTCTGTCCGAGGAAACCATCAAAACCCATGTCAGGACCATTCTTCGCGGCTTCGGAGTCCACACGCGCATGCAGGCCGTGCTGGCTGCCGCACGATCCGGCTACACCTCAAGTTCTACCCGCTGACCTGGTTCCCGCATCCAGCCGGACAAGGCTTCTCAGCAGGCTACGCAGTTTGGCGGGCCGCACCGGTTTGTGCAGCAGCGTCAAACCAGCCACTTTTGCCCGGTTGACCAGTGCTTGATCCGTGTCGCCACTGACCAGGCAAGCCGGGATGGGACGGCCTGCAATCTGTCTCAGCAAAGCCACGGTGGCGATGCCATTCTCGCCGTCTGGCAGCCTGTAGTCGCTGATGATCACGTCGGGCTCGCCGTTCAAGGCCATCTGCTCCAGCGCTGTGGCTGCGCTTTGGGCGGATGTCACCGCACACCCCCAGGACTCCAGCAGCCCCACCATCCCCACGCTCGCCAGGGCGTCATCTTCAATCACGAGCAGGCTCACACCTTGAAGGCTGATCGTCGCCATCGAGTCCACGACTTCGGGCAAGGTCAATGCAGCTCCGGATTCCGCCAAGGGAAGCTCCAGAGTGAAACGGGTTCCTTGCCCCAGACTGGAACGCAGGGAGAACGGGTGTGACAACAGCTGCGCAGTGCGTTCAACAATATTCAGGCCCAGGCCCAGGCCTTTGGAGCGATCCCGCTCGGAATTACCGACCTGAAAGAATTCCTTGAAGACCTGCTCATGATACTCAGGCGCGATGCCGATACCACTGTCCCAGACCTCAATCCGGACCCGACCCGACCCGGAGGGTGCCCTGCAGGCAATCAGCACCGAGCCCCGTTGTGTATAGCGCACCGCATTGGCGACCAGATTCAGCAAAATGCGTTGCAACAAATACGGATCGCTCCGAACCCACACACGCGTTGGACGCACCCGAAAGTGCAAGCCCTTCTCCACCGCGACAGACCTCATGGCCTGACGAATCTGGTCGAAAACATCGTTGACCGGCATGGGCACCACGTGGGTCTGGATGACACCCACATCGAGTTTGGAGAGGTCCATCAAACCGTCCAGCAAGTCCTGCAAGGCGCGGACCGAAGACTCCAGGTTGTTGACAAGTTGCCGGGTCTGGCCATCATGGTGCAACTGGCCCAGGCGCGCCACAAACATGCCCAGGGCGTGCGTAGGCTGGCGCAGGTCGTGGCTGGCCGCCGCTAGAAATCGCGATTTGGCAAGGGTAGCCAGCTCGGCTTCCTCTTTTTTTTCCCGCAATTCCAGGGTGGCTGCCGCAATGCGCTGCTCCAGTTCATCCCGACCAGATTCCAGACGCGCCGCCATCTGGTTCAACCCCTCTTGCAAGTCACGCAAAGGATCGTCTTGCGCAATTTTCTGCCGCACCGAAAGGTCACCGCTGCCAATGCGTTCGATCATTCGCGAAACCCGCATGATGGGTGTGACCACCCCTCGCCCAATCAAGGCGGCAAGGGCGACGCCAAAGAGCAGCCCCCCCAGGGTAATGGCCAGACCGGCTGCCAGCATTTCCCGCTCCCGGCGATTCAGCGAGTCACGGGAAAATTCCATGACGACATGGCCCAATAATTGCCGGGAGGAGGTCGCCACAGGCCCGGGACGGTCCTGAACATCGTCGAGAACGACCTGCGCCGCCAAGATAGGCTGGGTCAGCAAATCGCGCCCGGTGACGGTGTCCACCCGTTCGCTCTCGACCTCAGACAGTGCCGGCAGCTTCGCCTGAGCCGCTTTTCCGGCGCGCACAAGTACCCCGCCCTGCACATCAATAATGGTGACGGAAAGTACGTCGGCTTCCCGCAGTATTCCTGCAGCAATGGTCTGCAGGCTGCTGGTGTTGGCGGAGAACATGCCATATTCGCTGGCAGATGCGACCTGGCGTATCAGCGACCGCGCACGTTGATGGTGGGTGCCTTCGTTGTCGCCCACCCTGAGAATCAGAAACACGGCCGCCAGCATCAACGCAACCAGTGTCACGGGAAGCAACGCTGCCAGCAACATGCGGGAGCGGATGTTGAGCATCATGGTTAGCGCTGCTCCATGGCCCGCAGGCGTTCACCCAGCGCACTGGCATCCAGCGTCAGGCCCAGAGAGCGGGCGACATGCTCATTCACACTGACAGTGAATTCCACCGGGTACTGCGGTGGTGGCATTGTTTTGCCCTGAAGTACGCCGCGTGCTGTCGCGCCGGCCTGTATGCCGATCTGGGCTGGCGTTGAATACACCGCCACCAAGGCCCCGGCACGCACATAGGCTGAAGAAAAGCCAATCAATGGAACACGGGCTCGGAATGACGCCAGCAAAACGTTCTGGATACTGTTGCTGTTGTAGATTTGCTGGTCTGGCCACGCCAGCAGAAGATCTGCCTCTTCAAGTATTTTTTTCAAGCCTTTGAAAACCGGCTCCCCGGGGGCTACCACGGCGATTACCAGTTTGAAGCCCCGGGATTGCGCCGCAGACTCGACAGCCGGAATCTGCCCTTGTGATCCGTCCCCCAAAATCAGGCCCACCCGGCCAGCGTCCGGCAAGGCCAGCCTGACAAGATCCATTTGCCGATTCAGCGGCTGGTTGATATAGACGGCCGACAAGACCGAGTTGGATCTGCGACCACTATCGCGCCTGACCCGTTCGAAACTTTCCTGCGGTAGCAAGGTGCACAGAATCGGAGCCCTTGGGTCTGCCTTGACCACCGCCATCGCCGCGTCTGCACCCAAAGTGACGAAAAGTCGGGCGGTCAACTCGCCCCCGGTCCCCAGCTCGCTGGGCGTGATTTGAAGTGTGGTCTTGCGCGGCACGCCCTGGCGCTCCAGCTCGCCCAGCAATGCGTCCGCCGCTTCCTGGTAGGCGGGGCTGCGCTCACTGCTGACAATCACGACCTGGAAGTCAGCCGCGCACAGCTTGCCCGCTGCAAGGCAGCCCAGGCAGAGAAGCAGCAGGGCGCGCAAAAATAGGGGCACAGGACGACTCAGTTTTCCAGCTTGAGGGTCAGGTAGACCTGCCGGCGGAAGGAAGTTTCCGGAAGGTAATCCTGATACGCAGGCCCCAGGTTTTGAAACACCAGAGACACCTCGCCCCGCCGGGCACCAAAACGCAATGGCATCGCCAAACGCAGGTCTGTGCGACTTATGGCCGGTGCAGGCAGATCAACACCCGCAAAGTGAGTGGCGCCAACCTGTTGATATATGACACTCAAATCTGCACCACTCGGCAACTTTTGCGAGGCCATCAAGGACGTGCTGGAAAACGGGAGTTTGGGGTAGTTTCCACTGACCAACTGATCGCTGTTGGAGAAGGATTGGCCCAAAACCAGTTCCCCCCCCCGCCAAGGTTGCCACTTTAGCTGGTACTCGATTCCCCGGATACTGAAGTTTTCATCGTTGATGTAATCAATTGCGTTGCTGTCAAGAACACCGCTGCCTGGCAGGGCGTAATTACTTGACTTGATGAAGTCCCGGATTTCTTCCTCAAACAGGCGAACATCCAGATTCATGCGTAGCCCGGGGAAATTGCCCAGATACCCAATTTCACGCGCCAGAATTTTTTCAGGCTTCACCCTGCCGCGCGCCACTTTGGTGGAATCCAGCAACACATCGCCCAGGGAGTAACGCACATTGCTGAATTTCTCGAACGTGCTGGGAGGGCGGAATGCATGGCTCACGCCATAGCGAAGTGTCTGCCCTGGTGCAAAGTGCCAGTTCAACATGATGCGCGGGGAAAAGCTGTCGCCATCAACACTGCTGTGCTCCAGCATACCGCCGGCATTCAGCAGCCACTGCGGGTTCAGCCGCCACTCTGCGTTGCCAAAAAGGCGTACAAAGTCATTCACGAAATCCGAATCCGTGTTGTAAATGGGCCGGGAAGAAACGGCTTCCCGGCGCAATTCACCGCCCCACACTATTCGCAGAGCGGGCCCCTGGCGAAAGGTGTGTTGCAAGGACAAGTTGTCGCTGGTGGCACGCCCACCGTAGTCCACCACCACACCGGGAATCGGCAGATACGGAAATTTGTCCTGATTCAACTCCTGGGTCCGCGAGAGCTTCAGCGCCAGATCGGAGTCAAGTCCGAGATTGCGATACCAATCCAGCTGAAAAAAGGACGTATCTGCCCGACGCACGCGAACGTCGTCACCCGGCAGGGTCGAATAACCCACGCCAGCCTCCAGGACGGACTGCCCCGCACGCAACTCAACCTGGTCTGAGGCAGCCAGTTGCAGGTCGGCGCGCAGGTTGAAGCGGGTCACACGGTTGGGGCCAGTCGCACCCACGAGCCCCCAATCCGAGCGCCGGTCCACGCCCAGGCGAAAACTCGCCCTTTCATCACCCAGCCCCAGCCTCACCAGGGTGTCTTGAATGCCGTTGTCACCCCAGGAGACTTGGGCGTGCGCACCCAGTGTCGCCAGCGGGTCCAGCGTGACAATATTGACCACCCCCAAAAAGGCACGGGCACCATAAGCCGCCGAGTTGGACCCCCGCAGCACCTCAATGCGTTCAATGTCCTCCAATGCCACTGTCTGCAAACCCGGCCCGGTGCTCCCCTGCAGGTAGGGGGAATAGACGGAACGGCCATCCACCAATACCTGAATATGATTGGAGAAGGTTCCGAGGCTGATGTGGTAGCTGCCCTGCGGGGCATTGCTCTCAAACGAGTTGCTGACGCGAAACCCCGGCACCAGGCGCAGGAGATCGGCCAAATCGCGCGCGCCTGACAGCCGGATCATGTTGCGGTCCAGCACCGTTACGGCACCCGGTGTTTCGTCCAGCCGCTGCGGCAGCCTTGACACGGACAACACCACCGGCATGTCCGCCAGAAACTCCTTTTCAGAGACCGCACCCGGTGATTGCGCGATTGCCACAGGCACGCCCAGAAACCACACCAGTGCCATGCCAATTCTTCGGCTCATCAACGCCTCCCAGATTATCGGACTTCCTCTAGCAAACCCCGGTAGCAACCCCGACTCAGGCAGAGGACAATAGACCCATGCCACAAAGCACTTCACCCAGAATTATCCCCTTGATTGACCCCCGCGAAGAAAATCCGGCTGCACAGACTGGCGCGCTGACCAAGGTCCCCACCATCAGGGCCACCGGCCTGCTAGCCGACCCGTTGGGGAGGCCTCTGCGGGACCTGCGCATCAGCGTCACCGACCGCTGCAATTTTCGCTGCAGCTATTGCATGCCCAAGGAGGTCTTCGATAAGAACTATGCGTATTTGCCCCACGCGTCGCTCTTGTCGTTTGAAGAAATTACACGTCTTGCCCGCCTGTTCGTGGCACACGGCGTGCGCAAGATCAGGCTGACCGGTGGCGAGCCATTGCTGCGGAAAAATATCGAACTCCTGGTAGCGCAACTGGCCCAGCTGCGCACGGTGGACGGTGCCCCGTTGGACCTCACGCTCACGACCAATGGCTCCCTGCTGGCGCGCAAGGCGCAGGCGCTCAAGGAGGCGGGGTTGGGACGCGTCACTGTCAGCCTGGACGGCCTGGACGACACCGTATTTCGGCGCATGAACGACGTCGACTTTCCTGTAGCCGACGTGCTTGACGGCATAGATGCCGCCCGTGCTGCTGGCCTGGGTGTCGATGCCAGCGGAATCGCCAGCGGCATCAAGGTCAACATGGTGGTCAAGCGTGGGACCAACGAACATGAAATCCTGCCCATGGCACGTCATTTCAGGGGAACCGGCATTGTGTTGCGCTTCATTGAATACATGGATGTTGGTGCAACCAATGGCTGGCGGATGAATGAGGTCATGCCGTCAGCAGAGGTGGTCCAACTCATTCGGTCTGAAATGCCCTTGATTCAGCTTGACCCGTCGGCCCCCGGCGAGACGGCCGAGCGCTGGGGCTACGCCGATCTGTCGGGCGAGCATGACAGGGCCAGCGGCGAAATCGGCGTGATCAGCAGCGTGACCCAGGCTTTCTGCCACGACTGCAACCGCGCCCGGCTCAGCACCGAAGGCAAGGTGTATTTGTGCCTGTTTGCGAGCCAGGGGCATGACTTGCGCACCCTGATTCGCAATGGCGCGTCCGACGGCGATGTGGAGTCCGCCATCGCCCACATTTGGGGTAAACGTGATGACCGTTATTCGGAGCTTAGAAGTGCCATGGCACCGGATGCCAATGCCGGTGTACGCAGAGTAGAGATGAGCTACATCGGTGGATAAGCATGATTGATCTTCAGGAAATTACGGGCCTGATCCTCGCAGGGGGGCGCGGATCCCGGATGGGCGGGGTGGACAAGGGCCTGCAGGGCTTCAACGGGATTCCCCTGGCCTTGCACACGCTCATGCGCTTGCAGATGCAGAGTGGGGGTCCGCTGGCGCAGGTCATGATCAACGCCAACCGTAACCTCGCTGCTTACGAAGCCTTTGGTGCCTCGGTCTGGCCCGATGTACTGGCCGACTATGCGGGGCCGCTCGCCGGTTTTTTGACGGGCCTGGAGCGCTGTGAAACGCCTTACCTGGTCACGACACCTTGCGACACGCCCTTGTTCCCGCTGGATCTGGTGGAACGTCTTGCACACGCCCTGCACCATGCAGACGCCCAGGTGGCCATGGTGGCAGCGCCCGAAGCCGACAGGGATGGTCATGCGACAGTACGCCCACAACCGGTGTTCTGCCTGTTGCGGGTTGACCTTCTGGAAAGCCTGGCCGAGTTCACCCACAGTGGAGGGCGAAAAATTGACGCCTGGACGGTCCGGCAAAACACCGTTCTGGTCCCCTTTGACCAACCCCATGACGACCCACGGGCATTCTTCAATGCCAATACCCTGGCCGAACTGCAGTCACTTGAACAGCCCTGATGCCAGTGCACTTTTCCCAGCCTGAACCATGACGACGCTCGACCAGATTGCTGCGCAATTGCAGGGTTACGACCCACAGGCACTGAGTGCAAAAACTGTGACCGCGTTTCTTGACCAGCTGGTTGAACCGGTTGGTGAGGCGCAGCGCGTGGGCATATTTGAGGCGCTGGGTCGCGTGCTGGCTGAGGATGTGATCTCACCGGTCAGCGTACCGCCCCATGACAACTCGGCCATGGATGGCTATGCCCTCGCGGGCCACCAGTTGATGCCTCAAACACCTCTCGCGCTGGAGGTGGTGGGCACCGCGTTGGCGGGCCGTGCCTGGCCAGGCACGGTGAATGCAGGCGAGTGCTTGAAGATCATGACGGGTGCGGTGATACCCGCCGGGCTGGATACGGTCGTGCCCCAGGAGTTTGTCAAACTGCAAACAGACATGGGCAAAACAAGCATCATCATTCCTGCCGGGTTGCTGCAATCAGGTGATAACTGCCGCCTGATGGGTGAAGACATTCATGCAGGGCAGGTGGCATTGCAACGGGGGGTGCGCCTG
>JANOAP010000304.1:0-2119 GCA_031411175.1 Rhodoferax sp.
CAGCGATGGGTATTCGCCACGGTGATCCCGCACCATGCGTACTGCGCGTTCGCGAACTTCGGGGGAAAAACGATTTGATTTCTTGCTCATGACTCCATCTTCTCAAAGTGTGGAGCCTCCTCAAATTCCGGGGCGATTCAGTGCAGCCTTCTGAGAAAACACAGGCTGCCGCTTTTCCAGAAACGCGTTGAAGCCTTCCTGCGCATCCGGCGTCACAGTGGCATCAGCCATCACCGCGGCGGCAAAGTCATAGGCTTGCGGCTGCGCCATGTCGATCTGGCGATAGAACGCCGCTTTGCCCACGGCCTTGGACAATGCGCCACCGCGCGTGGCGCGCCGGATCAGGTCCAGCGTGGCGGCGTCCAGGTCGGCGTGTGGCACACAGCGGTTGATCAGACCCCAATCAGCCGCCGTCTTCGCATCAATCGGGTCACCGGTCATGGCCATCTCCAGCGCGCGTTTGCGGCCCATATTGCGCGCCACGGCCACCAGGGGCGTGTGGCAAAACTGCCCGGCTTTGCCGCCGGGGATGGCGAAAGACGCTTGTTCCGACGCCACCGCCAGATCGCAACTGGCAACCAGCTGGCAGCCACCCGCAGTGGCCAGCGCATGCACTTTGGCGATGACGGGTTGCGGCATGGCCTGCATCGCGTCCATCATGGCGCGGCACACGTCAAACAACTCGCGCGCCTGGGCCAGTGTGACGCCCACCATATCGCTGAAATTGTGCCCCGCGCTGAACACCGGGCCGTTGGCGGCGAGGATCACGCCGCGCGCATCGGAGTTGCCGACCTCTTCAAACGCGAGGTGCAACTCGCGGATCATGGGCAGCGCCAGCGCGTTGCGTTTGTCGGGCCGGTTCAGCGTGATGGTGGCAATGGGCCCCTCAATTAAAACCAGTAGATGTTCGTAGTTCATGGCGCAAATCTCCTTGCAATGGTGTGCAACCGGCAACGAAGTATCGCTGCAGCAGTCGTCAAGGCCGGGGCAGGTCCGGTTTGGTCGCCTGCATGAACGCTACCGACCCCATGGCAGCAATCAGCGCCAGCACGGTGAAGCCGAGCCGGTAGTCGCCGGTCAGGTCGGCCAGCACGCCAGCCACCAAGGGCCCGGCCACCTGGCCGACCGCCAAAATCACGGAAGAAATACCGAGAATCTGGCCAATCGCCTTGCGACCGAAATAATCCGCACGGATCGCCTGCATGAACGGGCCACGCAAGCCCCAGGCCACGCCATGGAACAACGCAAAGGCCAGCAACTCGGCCATGTGCGTTGAATAGGTCAAAAACAGCAATCCGATGGCATGCGACACCATGCAAAGTGCGGCAAGCTTGCGCTTTTCAAAGCGGTCGCCAATAGCTGCGCCGATCAAGATGCCCGCCACCTGGCCCAAGGTGAGCAGCATGACGACCCAGCCCGCCGTTGCAACCGAGTAACCCAGGCCCTCCTTCATGTGGCTGATGGCATGCACATTGACCGCCGTCACCACCAGCAGGGCCATGGCGTGCCCGATGGCCAGGAGCCA
Source organism: Rhodoferax sp. (assembly GCA_031411175.1). Lineage (GTDB taxonomy): Bacteria > Pseudomonadota > Gammaproteobacteria > Burkholderiales > Burkholderiaceae_C > JANYCG01. The sequence goes on from JANOAP010000304.1 coordinate 1,526, forward strand.
GAAGGCCTTGGTCCGCATGGCCTGCGCCACCGAGAACTCAAGCTGCCCACTGTGCGCAGGTTCGTCCGCGCCAGATGCCGTACCGGAAGGTTGGGGGGCAATGCCATCCACATGTTCGCCATGGTCTTGCGGACGGCGACGGATGACGCCCGCCAGCGGCACGCCCACAAGCAGCGCCAGTACGCCGGCACCGGCGGCTGTCTCGCGCCAGCCCCAATGCTGCATCGACCAGGCTACCAGCGGCACGATGAGCCCGCCCAGGGCCATCCCCAAAGTCATCACGGACAGCGCACGTGCGCGGTGTTTTTCAAACCATTGCACCAAAGCAACCGACAGCGGGAAATAACCACTGAGGCTGGCACCGATCGCCATCATCACGGCAGACGCATAAAACGTGGCCACTGAACTGACCTGGCTTAGCAGAAAAAGCCCGCCGCTCAAGAACACCACGCCCCAGCGGATCATGATTTGTGGCCCGAACCTGTCAATCATCCAGCCCATCAAGGGACCGATGATGGCGGACTCCACCGATTGCAGGGCCGCTGCACCGGAAAGCGTTGTTTTGCTCCAGCCCATTTCATCGGCAAGGACGGC
>JANOAP010000305.1:0-2154 GCA_031411175.1 Rhodoferax sp.
GGCTGCCCGGTCAACAACATCATTCCGGACTTTAATGACCTCGTCTACAAGGGCGACTGGAAAAACGCGATCGACGTGCTGCACAGCACCAACAACTTCCCCGAGTTCACGGGCCGCATTTGCCCGGCGCCCTGCGAAGCGGCCTGCACCTTGAATGTGAATGACGATGCGGTGGGCATCAAAAGCATTGAGCACGCCATCATCGACCGTGCCTGGCATGAGGGCTGGGTTCAACCCCTTCCGCCCAAGCACAAGACGGGTAAAAAAATTGCGGTGGTCGGCTCTGGCCCTGCAGGTATGGCCGCGGCGCAGCAACTGGCCCGCGTCGGTCACGACGTGACGCTGTTCGAGAAAAATGACCGCGTGGGCGGCCTGCTGCGCTACGGCATTCCGGACTTCAAGATGGAAAAGAGCCACATCGACTTGCGTGTGGCTCAGATGGAAAAAGAAGGTGTGCTTTTTCGCACCGGTGTGATGGTGGGTGAGCTGCCCAAAGGTTCCAAGGTGACCAACTGGGCCAAGGAAACGATTACCCCCGCGCAACTGCAAAAAGACTTTGATGCCGTGGTGCTGACCGGTGGTTCCGAGCAGTCTCGCGACTTGCCCGTGCCGGGCCGTGAGCTGGATGGCATCCACTTCGCCATGGAATTCCTGCCGCAGCAAAACAAGATCAACGCGGGTGATAAGCTCAAGGGCCAACTGCGGGCCGATGGCAAAAACGTCATCGTTATTGGTGGCGGCGATACCGGCTCCGACTGCGTGGGCACCAGCAACCGCCACGGCGCAGTCAGCGTGACCCAGTTCGAGGTGATGCCCCAGCCTCCGGTGGAAGAAAACCGCCCCATGACCTGGCCTTATTGGCCCATCAAGCTGCGTACCAGCTCCAGCCACGATGAAGGCTGTGAGCGCGCCTTTGCCATTTCCACCAAGGAATTCCTGGGCGAAAAAGGCAAGGTCACCGGCCTCAAGACGGTGCAGATCGAGCTCAAAGACGGCAAGATGGTTGAAGTAGCCGGGACCGAGAAAACCTACAAGGCCGACTTGGTGCTGCTGGCCATGGGTTTTGTGAACCCGGTCGCCACCGTGCTGGAAGCCTTTGGCGTGGAGAAGGATGCGCGTGGCAACGCCAAAGCAAGTGCTGACTTCACCGGTGGTTACGCCACCAATGTGCCCAAAGTGTTTGCGGCAGGCGATATCCGCCGTGGCCAAAGCCTGGTGGTGTGGGCGATTCGCGAAGGGCGGCAAGCCGCCCGTGCGGTGGACGAATTCCTGATGGGGTTCAGCGACCTGCCAAGGTGATGTTCGGCCCTGTGGCGGCCTGATGTCACGCAATCACTTATCATTCAAAAGCCGGGCCCGACCGGCTTTTGTTTTTCTATGGCCCTACTCAGTCCTCTCTCACTCGTCGAACTGCACAACCTGACCTTTGGTTATGGCGACCGCGTGATTCTCGACAACATCAGCCTGAACGTGCCGCGTGGCAAGGTCACGGCTCTGATGGGCGCGTCGGGGGGCGGCAAGACCACGGTGCTGCGGCTGATAGGCGGGCAGTACCGGGCGCAAAAGGGCGAGCTGCTGTTGAATGCACCCCAAGGCGTAACCGGTGAACCCGCCGACGGCGCACCCGTGCAGGATATCGGCAAGCTGGACCAGAACGACCTGTACGCGGCACGCAGGCGCATGGGCATGCTGTTTCAGTTTGGCGCGCTGTTTACAGATCTGAACGTGTTTGACAACGTGGCGTTTCCACTGCGGGAGCACACGGATTTGTCTGAAGTGCTGATTCGCGACATTGTGTTGATGAAGCTGGATGCGGTAGGCCTTCGCGGTGCGCGCGATCTGGCGCCCAGCGAAATTTCGGGTGGCATGGCGCGGCGGGTGGCTTTGGCACGCGCCATTGCGCTGGACCCTGAGCTCATCATGTACGACGAGCCATTCTCGGGGCTGGACCCGATTTCCCTGGGCACAGCGGCGCAGTTGATCCGCCAATTGAACGATGCCATGGGCCTGACCAGCATCGTGGTGTCGCATGATCTGGACGAGACCTTTGGTATTGCCGATCAGGTCATTATTCTGGCCAACGGCAAAGTCGCGGCGCAGGGCACGCCGGATGAAGTACGTAACAGTACCGACCCCCTGGTGCACCAGTTTGTG
>JANOAP010000306.1:0-2039 GCA_031411175.1 Rhodoferax sp.
TGACAGGCCGCCTGCTGGAACCCATCTTCGGTGGCTGGTATATCGTCGCCTCAGCCGCCAGTGCACTGGGCGGGTTGGTGATGGTGGCGGTGATGTTTGCCCTGATCTACAAGGTGATGCCCCGCGCCCAGGTGCAATGGAAGGACGTCTGGATTGGTGCCGTGGTCACGGCCACGCTCTTCACGCTGGGCAAGCTGTTGATCGGCCTGTATGTGGGCAGCTCTGGCGTGGTGTCGGGCTTTGGCGCTGCAGGGTCGCTGGTGGTGATTCTGCTGTGGGTGTATTACTCTGCCCAGATCTTCCTGATAGGCGCGGAGTTCACCTGGGTGTATGCCAACATGTTCGGGTCGCGAAGCCACCCGGCCCATCAGGTGTGAAGCCGACGCTGCCGAAACCGCGAACGCTGCAGTGCGAAGAACTCGGAAGCACCCCAGATGACGCAGGCCGGCATCACCATTGCGCGGAAGAGAAAGTATTTTTTCAACATGGTGTTTCGGATGGTATTTGTACATTCACAAGGCGCCAATTTACCGCCGGTTGATGACCGTTTGATGACCGTGTGAAATAGATACGCCTTGACGCGAAATCCTTTTACAGGGGGCGGTCGCACCGGTAAGCTGAAGCGATGACGGCACCTGAACTCCCCGAGCTGACCGCCCTGCAGCGCATCATCGAACTGGGTGCGGGAAGGCTGGAAACCAGAACGGTCTGCGAAGTGAACTTGCCAGGTGGTGGCAGCTATCCGGTGTATGCCATCGCCATGGGCAACCCAGCCCGGGATGTGCCTGCTGTCGGCTACTTTGGCGGCGTCCACGGCCTGGAGCGCATTGGTGCCGGTGTGGTTATCGCCTACCTGCAGAGCCTGGTGATGCGGCTGCAGTGGGACAGCACGCTTCACAGGCAGCTTGAATCCGTGCGGCTGGTCTTCATGCCTATCGTCAACCCTGGCGGCATGGCGCTGGGCACGCGCGCCAACCCGTGCGGGGTAGACCTGATGCGCAACGCACCCGTGGAGGCACGCGATCAGGTGCCGTTCCTCGTCGGGGGGCAGCGCATCAGCGCCGGGCTGCCCTGGTACCGGGGGCCCCAGGATGCCGCCATGGAGATTGAAAACCGGGCTGTTTGCGACGTCGTCACGCACGAGCTGCTGTCCCGCGACTTCAGCCTGAGTGTGGACTGCCATTCGGGCTTTGGCACCCGCGACCGCATCTGGTTCCCCTATGCACATACGCGCGCGCCCATCACCCATCTGGCCGAGATGCACGCACTGCAACACATCTTTGTACAGTCGCACAGCCACCACCGCTACATCATCGAACCGCAAAGCCTGCAATACCTGGCGCACGGCGACCTGTGGGATCACCTGTACCTGCAGGCCTGCGCAAGGGGCAAGGGTATCTTCCTGCCGCTGACGCTGGAGATGGGCTCGTGGATCTGGGTCAAGAAGAATCCGCGCCAACTGTTCTCACGCCATGGCATATTCAACCCGCTGATAGAGCACCGGCAGCAGCGGGTGTTGCGCCAGCATCAGTTGTTGCTTGATTTTTTATCGCGCGCGGCCTGCGGTCATTCGCTGTGGCTGCCCAGCCCGGAAACTCGCGCCAGTCACCATGCGCAGGCACTACAGGACTGGTATTGAGTGTGCCAAAGCATCCTGGTCTGGGTGCATCAAGCTTTGGGCGTCAGCCTTTGTCGCGCAAAGAGGGTATGGGCTTGAGCGACGTACCAAATTTTTCGCGCAGGGGCTCGTGCGCCAGTGGTGGGAACTTGAACTGCGTCTCTGGCACGTCCCGCTCAAGGATGTGGTCCAGCAGATGGCGAATCAGCGTCAGCCTGCCTCGGCGCTGGTCGTTGAAATCAACCAGGGTCCAGGGTGATTTGTCCGTGTGCGTGGCCTTGAGCATGGCATCCCGTGCCAACCCGTATTCGGCGTATTTCTCGCGCGCCTGCACGTCAATCGGGCTGAGTTTCCAGCGTTTGAGCGGGTCTGAGAGCCGTTCTGCAAAGCGCTTTTCCTGCTGGGCCTGGTCAACCGTCAG
>JANOAP010000307.1:0-17088 GCA_031411175.1 Rhodoferax sp.
TTCAGGTACAGCTCTTCCTTGCCGGCCTTGACTTTGTACAGCGGCGGCTGGGCGATGTAGATGTGGCCGCGCTCCACCAGTTCGGGCATTTGGCGGTAGAAGAAGGTGAGCAGCAAGGTGCGGATGTGCGCACCGTCCACGTCGGCGTCGGTCATGATGATGATGCGGTGGTAGCGCAGTTTGGCGACGTTGAAATCGTCGTTGCCGGTGGTGCCACCGGCCTTGCCAATGCCGGTGCCCAGGGCGGTGATCAGCGTCAGGATTTCATTGCTGGTGAGCAGCTTCTCGTACCGGGCTTTTTCTACGTTCAAGATCTTGCCGCGAAGGGGCAGGATGGCCTGAAATTTGCGGTCGCGGCCCTGCTTGGCAGAGCCACCGGCGGAGTCACCCTCGACGATGTAGATCTCGCACATCGCCGGGTCTTTTTCCTGGCAGTCGGCCAGCTTGCCGGGCAGACCCATGCCGTCCAGCACGCCTTTGCGGCGGGTCATGTCACGGGCTTTGCGGGCGGCTTCGCGGGCACGGGCGGCTTCGATGATTTTGCCCACAATGATTTTTGCGTCGTTGGGGCGCTCCTGCAGGTAGTCAAACAGCAGCTTGCTGACGATGTCTTCCACCGGGCCGCGCACTTCGCTGCTGACGAGCTTGTCTTTGGTCTGGCTGCTGAATTTGGGCTCGGGTACTTTCACGCTCAGCACGCAGGTCAGGCCTTCACGCATGTCGTCGCCCGTGACTTCAACCTTGGCTTTTTTGGCAACTTCGCTGTCGTCAATGTATTTGTTGATGACGCGTGTCATGGCGGCACGCAAACCCGTGAGGTGGGTTCCACCATCGCGTTGGGGAATATTGTTGGTAAAGCACAGCACCTGCTCGTTGTAGCCGCTGTTCCACTGCATGGCCACTTCAACACCTATGTTGGTCGCCTGGTCACTCTGGCGATCACCCATGGCGTGGAAGATATTGGGGTGCAAGACCGTCTTGCCCTTGTTGATGAAGTTCACGAAGCCTTTGACGCCACCCGCACCGGCAAAGTCGTCTTCCTTGCCCGTGCGCTCATCCTTGAGGCGAATACGAACGCCGTTATTCAGAAAGCTGAGCTCGCGCAGGCGCTTGCTCAGAATTTCGTAATGGAAATCATTGTTCTGCTGAAAGATGTCGGTGTCTGGAAGAAAGTGAACCTCAGTGCCGCGCTTTTCGGTTTCGCCAATCACCTTCATCGGAGAGATTTCGATACCGTTCACGGTCTCAAGAATGCGGTTTTGAACGAAGCCCTTGCTGAACTCCATGGCATGCACTTTGCCATCGCGACGGATCGTCAGGCGCAGCATTTTCGAAAGCGCATTCACGCAGCTCACACCCACGCCGTGCAACCCGCCAGACACTTTGTAGCTGTTCTGATTGAACTTGCCACCGGCGTGCAATTCGGTCAACGCAATCTCAGCCGCACTGCGCTTGGGCTCGTGCTTGTCATCCATCTTCACGCCGGTGGGAATACCACGGCCGTTATCGACCACTGACACTGAATTGTCAGAGTGAATGGTGACCAGAATGTCGTCGCAATGGCCCGCCAGTGATTCATCAATCGAGTTGTCCACCACCTCAAAAACCAGATGGTGCAAGCCCGTGCCGTCTGAGGTGTCGCCGATGTACATGCCAGGCCGTTTGCGCACTGCCTCCAGGCCCTCCAGTATCTGGATGGAGCCTTCCCCATAGGCTTCCGTGGCGCCAGCCTGGTTGGTATCGATAACGGGCTGGAAATTGGAACTGTCAGCCGTGCTCTCCCCGGTATGAACTGCCTCATCGCTGTTTACAGGGGATTGAACTGGTTTGTTTTCTTCGGTCATGGCTGGCTTTTATAACTATTTTTCAAACTCTTGAATGACCAAACCCCCTGTAGCAGGGGGTTTGCGTCATGTCACGCTACATTTTTAGTAGCATCAAATTCTCATGGGCATCACAACATATTTGAAGGTTGCGTTGTCAGGAATGGTCAGCAGGGCCGAGCTGTTGGAGTCTGACAGTTCCACCCTGACCATCTCCTGCGTCATGTTGGTCAGCGCATCAATCAGGTACGTGACATTAAAACCAATTTCGATGCTGTCGCCACCATAGTCAATGTCGAGCTCGTCCACAGCTTCTTCCTGCTCGGCATTGTTGGATGCGACGCGCAAGGTGCCGGGGTCTATGTTCAGGCGCACACCCTTGAATTTGTCACTGGTCAAAATGGCAGTGCGCTGCAAGGACGCCAGCAGGGCCTGACGACCCAGCGTGATGATGTTCTTGTGGTTCTTGGGGATCACGCGGTTGTAGTCAGGAAACTTGCCTTCAACCAGCTTGGTGACGAACTCCATGCCTTCAAAGCTGAACTTGGCCTGGTTGTTGGCAAACTGCATTTCAATTGCGCCATCTGCGTCACTCAGCAAACGCTGCATCTCGATCACTGTCTTGCGCGGCAGAATCACTTCCTGCTTGGGCACTTCGACATCGAGCGTGGCCGAAGCGAAGGCCAGACGGTGACCATCCGTAGCAACCAGACTTAACTGCTTGCCTTCGGCCACAAACAAAATGCCGTTGAGGTAGTAGCGAATGTCGTGCACCGCCATTGCAAATGAGACCTGGCTCAGCAAGTCTTTAAGCGTTTTTTGGGGCACGCTGAACACAGGGCCAAAAGTGGCAGACTCTTGCACCAGCGGGAAGTCTTCTGCTGGCAAGGTTTGCAACGTGAATTTGCTCTTGCCACCTTTGAGGATGACCTTGTTCTGGCTGGACTCCAGTGACACGGTTTGATCGTTGGGCATGGTGCGCAGGATGTCGATCAACTTGCGCGCACCCACGGTGGTAGTGAAATTGCCAGTGTCGCCCTCCAGCTCAGCCGTGGTGCGAATTTGTATTTCAAGATCGCTGGTGGTGACTTGCAGCGATGTTCCCGTCTTGCGAATCAATACGTTAGCCAGGATCGGCAGGGTGTGCCGCCGCTCAACGATGCCGGAAACCGATTGCAAAACCGATAGAACTTTGTCTTGTGTTGCCTTCAGGACGATCATGTCAACCTCTTCTTTATATTCTTTAATTTAAATTAGTAGTAGTAGATAAGGGTAGTGCTTTTCTGTGGACAGCAGCATTTTCCCCTTTTTTATCAAGCACTTGGATGCTGTTGAATGCTGTGTGCAGCCCTGCTTTCGAAGTGCGTGCCCAATATGAATAACTTTCAAAATGGGTCTGCACCTGTGGATAACTCTCCATTTTCATGCAAACTATCCCCAGGGTTGTTCTTTTCAGCATAAGACGTGGTCCTCAGCCCTTCAAAGTTTGCTCAAGCACATGGAGTTGCTGGTTCAACTCGGTCATTTGCTGGCGTTCACCGCCAATTTTTCGAACGGCATGAAGAACTGTGGTGTGGTCCCGCCCACCAAACAGCTCGCCAATTTCAGGCAAGCTCTTTTGTGTCAACTCTTTGGCAAGGTACATCGCGATCTGCCGCGGGCGTGCAATGCTGGCCGGTCGCTTCTTGGAGTACATGTCGGCTACTTTGATCTTGTAGTAGTCCGCTACCGTTTTCTGGATGTTTTCGACTGAAATCTGGCGGTTCTGGATGGACAGCAGGTCACGCAATGCTTCGCGGGCAAGCTGGATCGAGATTTCCTTCTGGTTGAAGCGTGAGTAGGCCAGAATCTTGCGCAAGGCTCCTTCAAGTTCGCGCACGTTGGAGCGCACGTTCTTGGCCACGAAGAAGGCCACTTCTTCAGGCATTTCGGTGCTTTCAAGGCGGGACTTGTTGATCAGAATGGCGACACGCATCTCCAGCTCGGGCGGCTCAATGGCAACGGTCAGGCCCGAGTCAAAGCGGGAAACCAGGCGCTCATGAATGTCAGCCAGGCCCTTGGGATAGGTATCGCTGGTCATCACAATGTGTGATTTTTTGGCCAGCAACGCCTCAAATGCATTGAAGAACTCTTCCTGGGTTCGCTCTTTGTTGGCAAAGAACTGCACATCGTCGATCAGGAGCAAATCCAGCGAGTGATAGCGGTCCTTGAAGGCGTCAAAAGTCTTGCGTTGGTAAGCTTTAACCACATCAGAGACAAACTGTTCAGCATGGATGTAGAGAACTTTGGATTGAGGCTTGTCCTGCAACAGTTTGTTGCCCACGGCGTGCATCAAATGGGTTTTGCCCAGACCTACCCCGCCATAGATAAAAAGCGGGTTGTACAAGTGCCCGGGCATGGTGGCGACGTGCATCGCGGCAGCCCGGGCCATGCGGTTGGCCGTACCCTCAACCAAGGTATCAAAAGTAAGCCCCGTATTGAGCCGGTTTTGGGGGCCGCTCTGGGTTCTTTCTTCACCCAACTCCGGAACATCTTCCAGAGGGATTGCCTCTACTGCACGGGCCATGGCATAAGATTTGGCGGGTGCTTCACGAGGAGCAAGTGCTAACTCAACGGAAATGGACTGACCATAAAACTTTTCAAGCAGGGCAGCGATCTTGCCACTGTATTGGGCACGAATCCAGTCCAGCTTGAAGCGGTTGGCAACAAAAATAGTGACCCTGGAGAGGTCGTCTGTGACCTTGGCGGTCAGTGGCTTGATCCATGTGTTGAACTGCTGCTCAGGCAATTCCTGAGCAAGCTGGTCAATACAGGATTGCCAAAGACTTTGTCCGGCATCAGGGCCCACCATGCCTGCATGGCTGCTGTTTTGTCCCTCTGTCATTATTCTTGTGAGCTCTGTGGATAGTTTTAATTTCTGATGCCCGGAATTGTAATTTATCAAGGATTTATCCACAAGCCTGCGCCGGTATTGAACCCCAATTGGCAATGACTTCCAGCGTTACACGCTATTGGCGGTGTAAGGTGTTGCCGCCATTCGATAAATTTGCGATAATGGAAGGCTGTCCTGATTTAGATTACCGGATTTCAAAATGAAACGCACTTATCAACCTTCCAAAATTCGCCGCGCCCGTACCCATGGTTTTCTGGTTCGCATGAAAACCCGCGGTGGCCGCGCCGTGATCAACGCACGTCGCGCCAAGGGTCGCAAACGCCTGGCTGTCTAACGCTTGGTATAAGGTGCTTGGTATAAGGTCTAGACCCGAACAGAATTGCACAAGCGCAGCGCTGGCGCCATGATGACGTGCAGCGACTGAAAACGCGAACACAATTTCAAGCTGTGCTGGCGGGGCAAACTATTGCCCGCACCGCCCACTTCGCATTGCACAGTGCGGCACTGGATGCTGCGGTGCCAGTGCCAGCGAAACCGATGCCAGCAGCGGCAACGCAAAAGCCTCTTTTCGCCGTGCAGGATGTATGGGTTGGTGCCATGGTGCCTAAACGATGGGCCAAGCGCTCGGTAACCCGCAATGCGATCAAGCGACAAATCTACACCGTGAGTGCCCTGATGGAGAAAGCACTGCCTTGTGCTGCCCATGTGGTGCGTCTGCGAGCGGGTTTTGACAAAAAATTGTTTGTTAGCGCGACCTCTGACGCCTTGAAAACTGCGATCAGGCTTGAGCTCGACCAGTTGTTTGGCAAGCTTGGCCCCGTATCATGATCAGGGCGCTGCTGATCAGCTGGGTCAAGGGGTATCGGCTTTTGCTCAGCCCCTGGCTGGGCTCGGCCTGCCGTTTTGAGCCAACCTGTTCGATCTATTCAATTCAGGCGCTGGAAAAACACGGTGCTTTGGCCGGTACTTACTTGACGCTGTCCCGGCTTGGACGGTGTAACCCCTGGTGCAAGGGCGGGCATGACCCTGTTCCTGACGAAAAACCCCGGCTGTTCACTCGGCTGTTTTCACTTTCATCTCAAAAGACCCCTTCATGAACGATATTCGCCGCACCATACTGTGGGTGATCTTTGGCTTTTCCATGGTACTGCTTTGGGACCAGTGGCAGGTCTATAACGGACAAAAAGCGACGTTTTTCCCAACACCCGGAAAAGCGGTCGCCACGGCGGGCGCCCCGGCTGCATCGGCCTCTGGTGTGCCGGTTTCCAATGCAGTTTCAGCCTCCCCAGGCAATGCGCAGGTTCCAGGGCAAAGCGCATCAGGGAGCGTTCCTGGCACCACATCACCCGTCGTTGCTGCGCCGCGCGAGCGTCTGGTGTTCACCACCGACGTGCTCAAGCTGACGTTTGACACGGAAGGCGGCTCTCTGGTGCAGGCAGAGTTTGTGAAGCAGATTGATATGGCAGACAAAGCCAGGAACTTTGTCTTGCTGGATGAAAGCAAAGACCGCACCTACGTGGCTCAAACCGGGTTGATTGCCGGGGCTGCGGGTGCCGCAAATGGTGCGTTCCCAACCCACAAAACCCTCATGGCGGTTGCGCCAGGCGAGCGTGTGCTTAGAGACGGCAGCAACGAGCTGGTAGTGAGGTTTGAATCCCCCGAGCAGGGCGGTGTGAAGCTGATCAAGACATACACGCTGGCGCGCGGTGCCTACGCCGTGGCGGTCAAACACGAAGTGGTGAACACCGGTACTGCGCCGGTGTCGCCACAGCTGTACCTGCAACTAGTGCGTGACGGCAACAAGCCACCTGGCGAGTCTTCGTTCTATTCCACCTTCACCGGCCCCGTTGTTTACACAGAAGCCAAGAAGTACCAGAAAGTGGAGTTCACCGACATCGAGAAGAACAAGGTCGATTTTGAAAAACAGGCAGAAAACGGCTACGTCGCCATGGTGCAGCATTATTTTGCCAGTGCCTGGTTGCTGGGTGACGGCATCAAGCGAGACCTGTTCATGCGCAAGGTGGACACCAACTTGTACTCAGTGGGAATGATCACGCCGCTGGACTCCATTGCACCGGGTGCCAGCAAAGTCGTTGACGCCCGGTTTTTTGCCGGGCCCCAGGAAGAAAAAGTGCTGGAGGCCATGGCGCCGGGCCTGGAGCTGGTGAAAGACTATGGCTGGCTCACCGTTTTGGCTAAGCCGCTGTATTGGCTGCTCGACAACCTGCACAGCTATATTGGCAACTGGGGCTGGTCCATTGTGGCGCTGGTGCTGCTGCTGAAGGCCGCCTTTTACTGGCTCAATGCCAAGGCCTATGCCAGCATGGCCAAGATGAAGGCCATCAACCCCAAGATCACCGAAATGCGCGAGCGCCTGAAAGACAACCCGCAGCAGATGCAGCAGGAGATGATGCGCATTTACCGTGAGGAAAAAGTCAACCCTATGGGCGGCTGCTTCCCTATCATGGTCCAGATTCCGGTGTTCATTGCGTTGTACTGGGTGTTGTTATCCAGCGTCGAGATGCGCAACGCGCCCTGGGCGCTCTGGATTCACGACCTGTCGTCTCCCGACCCTTTCTACATTCTTCCGCTGGTGATGACCGCCACCACCATGCTGCAAACTGCGCTGAACCCTGCCCCACCCGATCCGATGCAGGCCAAGCTGATGTGGTTCATGCCACTGGCGTTTTCGGTGATGTTCTTCTTTTTCCCGGCCGGACTGGTGCTGTACTGGATCACGAACAACGTGCTGTCAATTGCCCAGCAGTGGATCATCAACACCCGCATGGGTGTCCCGCCGCAGTTCAATTTGCCCAAGTTCTCTTGAGGACGCGGCGGTGACGCCATGCTGCCGACGACCCACCAGGACCCCATAGCGGCGATTGCCACGGCCCCCGGCCGGGGCGCGATTGGCATCGTCCGGGTGTCAGGTGCGTCGCTGGGCCCCATCGTTGATGCGTTGTGTGGCCGAAAACTGAAAGCCCGTGAAGCCACCTATCTGCCGATTCGGGCGGGAGACGGAAGCGTCATTGACCATGGCCTGGCCATTCACTTTCCGGCTCCAAACTCTTACACCGGTGAAGACGTGCTTGAGCTTCAGGTGCACGGCGGGCCGGTAGTGCTTCAACTGGTTCTGGCCCGGTGTGTTGAGGCAGCATTGGTCATCAACCCGGCCACGGGATTGCCCTGTTTGCCACGACTGCGGCTTGCGCAGCCGGGCGAGTTCACCCAGCGCGCATTTCTCAATGACAAAATCGATCTGGCGCAGGCCGAAGCCGTTGCCGATCTGATTGATGCCAGCACAGAGGCGGCTGCACGCAGTGCCAGCCGGTCTCTTGCGGGTGAGTTTTCCAGGGAAGTCCATGGTTTGTGCGATGCGCTAATTCACTTGCGCATGCTGGTCGAAGCAACGCTTGATTTTCCCGAGGAAGAGATTGATTTTCTGCGCAAGGCAGACGCACAGGGGCAGCTAGACCGGTTACGTAAAACGCTTTTACGCGTGAAGCACCGGACCAGCCAGGGGGTTTTGCTCAGGGAAGGCATCAAAGTGGTGATTGCCGGGCAACCCAATGCCGGCAAGTCGTCTTTGCTCAATGCGCTGGCTGGGGCCGAGCTGGCCATCGTGACGCCCATCGCGGGAACCACCCGGGACAAAGTGCAGCAGACCATCCAGATTGAAGGTGTGCCGGTGCATGTGATCGATACGGCGGGCCTGCGCGAAGGCGGGGACGAGATTGAGCAAATTGGCATTGCACGTGCCTGGGATGAAATTGGTACAGCCGATGCTGTTTTGTTCCTCCATGACATGACCCGTGCAAATGCCACGGAGTACATTGCCGCTGACGCACAGATCCAAAGGGCGCTGGCGCAAAAGCTGTCACAAAAAACGCCTGTGGTTGATGTCTGGAACAAGATGGATGCCGCCGGGCAGCAGGCCGTCTGCGCTGATGCCCTGAAGCTGTCAGCCAAGACGGGTGAAGGCCTGGAGATACTCAGGAGCCGCCTGCTTCATATTGCCGGCTGGCAGACCGGCGCACAGGGAGTCTACATTGCGCGCGAACGGCATATGCAGGCACTTGCACGGGTGGATATCCACCTGACTCACGCCGGAACCCATCTTGCGAGTCACGCGCAGGCATTGGATCTATTGGCGGAAGATCTTAGGCTGGCGCAGAACGCCTTAAACGAAATCACCGGGGAGTTCACCTCAGATGATTTGCTGGGGGTGATTTTTTCGAGTTTTTGTATTGGTAAATAGGCGACATTTCAGGCAGTCGGTATTCACGATACACCGGCAGCAAACGGTGGTTGCAAGCGGCAAAAAATGCGGGTAACGTGCGTACCTATGAATGCAATATTCCAGTCCTCGTCCGGCGCACCCAATCCGCCAAGCATCAAGGGCTTGATTGCGGCGATTGCGCAAAACGCAGTTGATGACTCTCTGGCCAAGGCTGTCACGCCTGCTCAATGGGAGGCGCTTGTTCCATTTCTACAGCCATTTTCCCTGTCTCAAAGCCAGATGCTGATCGCCCAGGGCTCACTGGACCGCACGCTTTATTTTCTGGAGTCAGGCAGTCTAAGCGTTCACTATGAAGACGAATCAGGGCGGGTGCATCTGGCCATCCTGAATGCTGGCACTGCCGTTGGCGAGGGAGGGTTTTTTTCGCCGATGCCGCGCAATGCAACGGTTCAGGCGGTCGGCGATTGCAAACTCTGGAATCTGACCCACATCCGGTTTACCGAGTTGTCGCAGAAGTTGCCCCGGGTGGCCTTGGCTTTATCTCTGGCTTTGGGTGCCGTTATTACCCGCCGAATGACGGATCGCCGCAAACGTATTTCCGTGACTTGACTCCCGCAGGAAAGAGACAAATGTCCCTGTTTAGCTGGTTTTCCCAAAAAACATCTCCCAAGCCAGCCCACCCTGCCGAGAGTTCAGGTCTCGGTCAGGATGCGGCGACGGTGCCCCTTATGTCATCGAACAGGTCGCCGAACAAGGCAGCGCTGCCGCCGGACAGCACGGGCAGCCGCAAGTCTGAGCGCCTGGAGCGTAGGGAGCAACTCTACAACGTGGTCCGTGATGCGATGACACGGGCCGGTGTGCTGTCTGCCAGCTACAAGTTCAAGGTGCTGTCACTGGACCCACGCGGCAAGCAATACCTGATCATGATGGATTTGTCGCAGCAAGCGGCCGGAGAAACCGGGCGTCTGGCAGAGATTGAGTCCGTGATTGCCCAGGGGGCCAAATCGCGACACGATATTTTGGTGACAGCGGTCTATTGGAGGCTGAATGAGCACGTGACGGCAGGGCTGACCGCGCCAAAATCTGGTTCTGGCGCGCCTCCTTCCCGGCCAGCGCCCTTGACTCCCGCAACCCCGCATGATGCGCCGGTAGTGCGTTCATCAGCGGCTCCAGTCACCATGGCAGTCGCCGCTGCAGCGGTAGCCCCTGTTTCGGCCCACGCATCGCGGTATGAGCCACTGCAGGCGGACGAAGTGGTGGCCTTCAAGAACGCGCTGGCATCCGCAAACACGGTTACGCCGTTGGTGGCCCCCGGTGAAATCGTGAAGTCTGGTCGCCGCAATCCAGCACCAGAACCTGACTTTGAGAACACCGAAATGTTTGAGGGATCGGCACCCGCATCGCCCTTGAGCGGCACTCAGTATGGCGAGCTGCATTGACCAACCTGTTGGAGTCGGCAACGCGCCTGGTGGTTCAGATGCAGTCAGTGCCCAGCAAAGTCGACCAGCGTAAAAAGCGCCAATCCGCTGGCGCGTAGTTTCTCTGACCCACCCAGCTCTGGCAGGTCAACAATCGCGGCACCTTCGGTCACAGTCGCGCCGAGTTTCTCCAACAATCTTTTCCCAGCCATCATGGTGCCCCCGGTGGCAATCAGGTCATCAATGAGCAAGACGCGGTCGCCCGCCTTGACGGCGTCCGTGTGCAATTCAACCGTGGCGCTGCCGTATTCCAGCTCGTAAGTTTCCTCTACCGTGGTGAAGGGCAGCTTGCCTTTCTTACGGATAGGGACGAAGCCGACATTGAGCTCGTAGGCCACCACAGCACCCAGAATAAACCCTCTGGCGTCCAGACCTGCCACCACATCCGGGCGCATGGCCGCGTCCATATAGCGGTGTACAAAGGCATCAATCAACACGCGGAACACCTTGGCGTTTTGCAGCAGTGGCGTGATGTCCCGGAACTGTACGCCCGGTGCGGGCCAGTCTGGAACGGTACGAATGTTGTCTCTGAGGTATTGATTGACGGTGAGATTGTGCATGGCCTGGCTTTCATGAACCTTTGAGGATTTTTTGCTCGGCAACGGCCAGAGCCTCCGCCTTGCCCGACAGGACCAGAGTATCACCCGCTTCAAATTGAGCATTGTCAGCGGGTGCTATGGTATTGCCCGCGCTACGGCGCAGGCTGACGATCCGCACGCCTGACGCATGCAGCGCAAAGTGCGCCAGCGATTTCCCAACGGCGCGCGACCCCATGGGGAGCGTCAGGGTGGAAAGCCGCTCGTAGTGAAGCTCATCCACCGTGTCGTCGTCTGCGCCGTGAAAATACCCCCGCAACAGGTTGTACCGCGCGTCGCGCTGATCTTGCACGATGCGGATCACGCGGCGCATGGGTACACCCACCAGAGCAAGCGCGTGACTGGCCAGCATCAATGAACCTTCAATGGCTTCAGGTACCACTTCAGTGGCACCCGCCTTCTGAAGCGCCTCCAGATCATGGTCATCCTGCGTGCGGACAATCACCGGCACCTGTGGCGCATGGTTGCGTATATTGGCGAGCACCTTCAGTGCGCCTGGTACCTCAAGGTAGGTGACCACTACCGCACTGGCACGGGCCAGGCCGGCCGCCATGAGGGCCTGCAATCGAGCTGCATCACCAAAAACGACTGAGTCGCCCGCAGCCGCAGCCTGGCGGACCCGGTCCGGATCAAGATCGAGCGCCATGTAAGGAATGTTTTCACGCTCAAGCATTCGTGCCAGATTCTGGCCGCAGCGGCCATAGCCGCAGATGATCACATGCTTGTTGGCGTTGATGGACTTTCGCGCAATCGTGGTCATCTGCAGGGACTGTTGCAGCCACTCACTGCTGATCAGCGTCATCACAATGCGGTTGGAGTACATGATGATGAACGGGGTGGCCAGCATTGACAGCACCATGCTTGCCAGTATCGGATTGAGCAGTGATGGTGGCACCAATTTGTTTTCCTGGGCCAGCGTGAGCAGGACGAAACCAAACTCGCCAGCCTGCGCCAGATAAAGGCCGGTGCGCAATGAAACCCCTGCTGTTGCGCCCAGGCCGCGCGCCAGCAAGGTGACCAGTGCGGCCTTAAACAGAATGGGCAGCGTGACCAGAACCAGAACAAGCTCCCATCGTGCCGTCACCTGCCGCCAGTCCAGCAGCATGCCGATGCTGATGAAGAACAGACCCAACAGCACGTCATGAAAGGGGCGGATGTCCGTTTCCACCTGGTGCTTGTATTCCGTCTCCGAGATGAGCATGCCGGCAATGAAGGCACCCAGTGCCAGGCTCAGGCCAGCGAGTTCAGTCATCCATGCCAGGCCCAGTGTCACCAGTAACAGGTTCAGCACGAACAGCTCTTCACTCTTGCGTCGCGCCACCAGGGTCAGCCACCATCGCATGACCCTTTGCCCGCCCACCAGCAGCACGGTAATCAGCACGGTCGCCTTGATGCCCGCGATGGCCAGAGCCTCAAAAAGCTTTTCCCCCGAAGCCCCCAACGCGGGAATCAACACCAGCAAGGGCACCACGGCAAGATCCTGAAACAGCAGGATTCCCATGACCCGCTTGCCGTGCTCGGACTCCATTTCAAGCCGTTCCGCCATGAGCTTGACGACGATTGCGGTGCTGCTCATCGCCAATGCACTGGCCAGCGCAAGCGCCGTTTGCCACTGCATGCCCCATATTTTGGGTGCCATCGCTGCGAGGCCAAGCGATGCAAACGTCGCGACCAGTATCGTTAGCACCACCTGAAAGAGGCCAAGTCCGAAGACATGGCCGCGCATGGCGCGCAGTTTGGGCAGGTTGAATTCAAGCCCGATCACGAACATCAAAAACACCACACCAAATTCGCCAAGGTAGCGGATGCCCTCGGAGTTTTGCGCAAGTGCCAGCGCATTGGGGCCAATCACCACACCCACGGTAAGGTAACCCAACATGGGGGGTAATTTGAGGGAGCGGCAGGCAACCACGCCCAGCACCGCGGCCAATAAATATAAAAGCGTGAGTTCTAGAGCACCCATGCCTGCATACTATCAATTAAGTGTGCGGTCCCGTCTGGGTGGGCTCTATAAAATACGAGGATGAATGTGCAACTGATCCAGGACAAAGCTACGCGCGCGCAACGCGCCATTTGTCTGGCGCAGGAGACGTTTGATATTGAAGCTGCAGCTGTCCTGGGCCTCAAGCGGCGGGTCGGAGACGCTTTCGCCCAAGCCGTCGAGATGGTGCTCAACGTGCGCGGTCGGGTGGTGGTGATGGGCATGGGAAAGAGCGGCCATATTGGTCGCAAGATCGCGGCTACCCTTGCATCCACCGGAACACCTGCGATGTTTGTACACCCGGCGGAAGCCAGCCATGGGGATCTGGGCATGATCAAGCCGGTGGATCTGGTGCTGGCCATCTCTAACAGTGGTGAATCTGAAGAGTTAATGGCCATCTTGCCCATGCTCAAGCGCCTGGGCGTTCCCCTGATTGCAATGACTGGTGGTGCCCACTCTTCGCTGGCCAGTTATGCCGACGTCCGGTTGGACAGTGGCGTGGACAAAGAAGCCTGCCCGCTCAATCTAGCGCCCACAGCCAGCACGACCGCGCAGTTGGCGCTGGGTGATGCCCTGGCAGTAGCGCTTCTTGATGCGCGCGGCTTCAAGGCGGAAGACTTTGCGCGATCACACCCAGGTGGCGCGTTGGGGCGCAAGTTGCTTACCCATGTGAGCGATGTCATGCGCAGTGGCGACGCAGTTCCGCAGGTGCCACCGACGGCCTCATTCAGTGAGCTGATGCGGGAGATGAGCGCGAAGGGGCTGGGTGCCACGGCCGTTGTGGATGCCAATGGCCGGGTCCTGGGCATCTTCACGGATGGTGATTTGCGCCGGCTGGTTGAGAAAGGCACCGACTTGCGTGCGACAACGGCCCAGGAGGTGATGTACCCCAGGCCACGAACCATCCCGCGAAATGCGCTGGCGGTTGATGCGGTTGAGTTGATGGAGCAAAACCGCATTACAAGTGTGCTGGTGGTCGATCCAGACGGCGCTTTGTGTGGCGCGCTGAATTCCAATGACCTCATGCGGGCGAAGGTAATATGAAGGCCCTCACGTTCGGCACTGACGTGTCCTCTTTGCCCCCCGATGGGGCTAATTTTTCTAGGGGCGGCCCGGCGTTCTCGAAGAGTGGCGAAGCCAAAAATTGCCCACCTCCCCAGTTGACTTTCGCGCCAGAAGTGCTGCTCAAGGCGCAATCGGTTCGCATGGCTTTTTTTGACGTCGATGGCGTTTTGACGGATGGTGGCCTCTACTTTTCGGAGCAGGGTGAAACGCTCAAACGCTTCAATACGCTTGATGGACACGGATTGAAGCTGCTGCAGCGTGCGGGCATAACGCCCGTGGTCATCACCGGGCGTGACTCACTCCCGTTGCGCGCGCGATTGGCCGCGCTGGGTATCACCCAGGTCCACTTTGGCACGGAAGACAAACGTCCCGCGGCCGAGCGGAGTCTCAAGGCATTGGGGTTGGGGTGGCACCAGGCGGCCGCCATGGGTGACGACTGGCCTGATCTGGCGGTAATGACGCGGTGCGCCCTGGCCTGTGCGCCACCGAATGCCCATGTGGAAGTCATGGCACGGTCTGATTACATGACTCGGGCGATGGGTGGTGCAGGTGCCGCCCGTGAGTTTTGTGATCTTCTGTTGGTTGCCAGTGGCAAGTACGGCGATTTGCTGGAGGAGGTCGTCCGGTGATTCGATTGCTGCGCGCGGGCTGGGATCGCATCTCCATGTATTTGCCGATCTTGCTCATGGGCGTGCTGGCCCTGGGTACTTACTGGCTGGTTCGCAGCACACCGGTATTCTTGCCCCCCGAGGCTGATCGCCCGGTGACCCATGACCCCGACTACTTCATGAAGAAGTTTTCCGTCAAGACGTTCGACGGCAGGGGGCGTCTCAAAAGCGAAGTATCGGGCGCTGATGCGCGGCACTATCCTGACACCGATACGCTTGAGATAGACGGCGTTCGGATCCGGTCCTTCAATGAACAGGCACGGTTGACGACGGCGACAGCCAATCGCGCTGTGACCAATGCAGATGGCTCCGAAGTACAGTTGTTTGGCAATGCGCTGGTCGTTCGGGAGGCCGTTACGGGTAAGGCTGCTGCGCCACGCATGGAGTTCAGGGGCGAGTTTCTTCATGCGTTTCTGAACAAGGAGCAGGTGAGGTCGAACAAGCCGGTGCAGCTGACCCGGGGCCAGGACCGGTTCACCGCTGATTCGATGGACTTTGACAACGTAGACCAGGTCCTGCAGTTGCAGGGACGGGTAAAGGGCATCCTCGTTCCGGGCAACGTTAAATAACCTCCGCGTCGACTGCAGTTTCAGGAGCGAAAATGGACAAGCTGGTTTTTATCACGGGGGCGTCCAGCGGTATTGGTCAAGCGCTGGCTTTGCGGTTTTATCAGGCCAGCTACAGGCTTGCGTTGGTCGCGCGCCGAACCGCAGAGGTCCAGGCTTGGGCGATATGTCAAGGAATACAACCGGATCGTTTTCACATTTACGGTGCAGATGTGTCGGTGACCGCCAGCTTGGTCACGGCTGGAATGGATTGCATGGCGGGCCAGGGTGTGCCCGATGTGGTGATTGCCTGCGCGGGTATCAGCATTGGTGTGGACACTGCCCAGCGCGCAGACCTCGATGTCATGGCCCAGACCTTTGCGACTAACAATGTGGGTACGGCGGCTGCTTTTCACCCCTTCCTGGCGGCGATGAGGGAGCGCCGGTCTGGCGCGCTTGTCGGCATTGGCAGTGTTAACGGAATTCGAGGTTTTGCCGGGCATGGCGCAAACTGCCCTAGCAAAGCGGCGCTGATTAATTACTGCGAGTGCTTGCGACTTGAACTGCGTGGCAGTGGCGTCAGGGTGGTCACCTTGTGTCCGGGCTATATAGACACGCCACTCACCCGCCGTAATTCGTACACCATGCCGTTTCTTATGAGGCCTGGCGATTTTGCGGAGCAGGCGTTCAAAACCATCGAAGCGGGTACAAGTTACCGCGTGATTCCGTGGCAGATGGGCGTGGTGGCAAAATTATTACGCCTCTTGCCCAACCGGGTTTTTGACAGGTTGTTTTCAGGCCGTGCGCGAAAGCCACGCCAAAATGCATAGTCCTGATGCCATGTGAGGGTGCAAAGGCGGTGGGCTTTTTTTAGTAGCTGCTGCCTCCACCATAGCCGCCACCGCCACCGCCACCGCCACTGCCACCGCCACTGCCACCGCTGCGCCCACCACCCCGGGGGCCGTTGCCATACGGGCTGCGAAAACCGCCGTCGTTGCCGCCGCCGTAACCACCGCCACCGCCAGCCCCACCGCCCCCGGTACGTCCGCCTCCCCCGCCACCGCTGCGCGGTGGGCGTGCTTCCATGGGACGGGCTTCATTGACGACCATGTTGCGTCCGGCGAATTGTTGCCCATTTAATGCGCCTATGGCAGCCTGGGCCTGAGCGTCGTCGCCCATTTCCACAAAGCCGAAGCCCTTGGAACGACCGGACTCGCGGTCCATCATGACTTTGGCGCTGGAAACGGTGCCGAATTGACTGAATGTCTGCTGAAGATCGCTGTCACCGACCGTGTACGGCAGATTGCCGACGTAAAGCTTATTGCCCATCTCAAGTCTCCTGGAAACTACAGATCACAATTATGCGGCAGGTGCTTGTGAGGCGGCCAGACGTAAAAAGGGGCCCAAAGGCCCCTTTAAATTGACAGATGGCAGACTTGCCAGCCAGCAGATCAGTAGCTGCTACGGCCACCGCCGCCGCCGCCATAACCACCGCCGCCACCGCTGCGGCTACCGCCGCCGCCAGCGCCACCGCCGTAACCGCCGCCACCACCGCCGCCGCTACGGCCACCGCCGCCGCCAGCGCCACCGCCGTAACCGCCGCCACCACCACCAGCGCCGCCGCCGAAGCCGCCGCTGCGAGGAGCGCGTGGCTCCATAGGACGGGCTTCGTTTACGACAACGCTACGGCCGCCCAGAGGCTGGCCGTTCATGCCGGCGATTGCTGCCTGAGCTTCGGCATCGCTGCCCATTTCCACAAAGCCAAAGCCTTTGGAACGACCGGTATCGCGTTCCATCAT
>JANOAP010000308.1:0-3945 GCA_031411175.1 Rhodoferax sp.
AGAAAGCCTGAGGTGCCGTGTGCAAACCGTCAAGATGTACACCACCGCAGTCTGCCCGTACTGTATCCGTGCCAAGCAGGTTCTCACCGCCCGTGGCGTCCAGCAGATTGAAGAGATTCGTGTTGATGTGGATTCCACCGAACGCATCAAGATGATGGAAATCACCGGCCGACGCACCGTGCCGCAGATTTTCATAGGTGCGACCCATGTGGGCGGCTGCGACGATCTGATGGCGCTGGACGCGCGCGGCGAATTGAGCGCCTTGCTCGCCTGAGATAATACCCTCCCTCACCTCTGCAAAGACCTCTGCAAAGAACTTCTGTTTCACTGAAAGAACCCATGGCTGACCAACAAGACTCCGGCGCACAAGCCCCTATTTTCCAGATCCAGCGCGTTTATCTCAAAGAATCATCTCTGGAGCAGCCCAATTCCCCCGGCATCCTGCTGGTGCAGGAGCAGCCCACGGTTGACATCCAGCTTGGTGTGAACGCCGAGCCTGTGGCTGACGGCATTTTTGAGATCTCGGTGACGGCCACGGTGCAAACCAAGATCAACGACAAGACCGTGTTCCTGGTGGAAGCCAAGCAGGCCGGCATTTTCGAAATCCGCAACCTGCCGCAAGAGCAGATGAACCAGATCATGGGCATTGCTTGCCCGCAAATCGTCTACCCGTACCTGCGTGGCAATGTGGCCGATTTGATCCAGCGCGCGGGTTTCCCTCCCGTACATCTGTCTGAAATCAACTTCCAGGCCATGTACGAGCAGCAGCAGGCGCAGGCCGCCGGCGAAGCCCCCCGCATCGTCACCCAGTAAGCTGGAGTCACTGCCCCCGTTGGCCTCTTTAGCCCCGTATTAAGGGCATAGCCTGCTATGAAAATAGTAGTTTTGGGCGCGGGAGCGTGGGGCACTGCGTTGGCCATCAGCGCCAGCCGCAATCCGCACGCAGGCCACTCCGTCACCCACACGGTCACCTTGTGGGCGCGCGATGAAGCGCAGGCGCAGGCTATGCAGCAGACGCGTGAGAACACTCGCTACCTGCCGGGCGTCGCATTGCCCGCTTCATTGACGGTTCTGGTTGGGCTTGGCGGCGCGCATGGGGCTGGCGCGGCTGGCGTGGCAAGTGAGGCTGAAGGGCCTGCGCGTCTGGCCCTTCAGGCTGATCTGGTGGTGGTGGCCACGCCCGTGGCGGGCTTGCGTGGCCTGCTGGGCCAGATTCAACAGTGCAAAGTGCCCGTGGCCTGGCTGTGCAAGGGCTTTGAGCCCGCCAGGTCAGATGGATTTTCAGAAGGTTTTGGGCTGCTGGCTCACGAAGTACAGGCTCAGTCAGCTCCTGGTTTGATAGCGGGCGTGCTCAGTGGACCCAGCTTTGCGCAGGAAGTTGCCCGTGGCCAGCCGACCGCGCTGGTGGCCAGCAGTAACCATGCCGCAGTGCGCGATGCGTTGGTGCAGGCCTTTCATGGCTCGCTGCTTCGGGTCTATGCCAACGACGACATCGTGGGCGTGGAGGTAGGTGGCGCGGTTAAAAACGTGCTGGCCATTGCCACTGGACTGTGTGACGGGCTGAACCTGGGCCTGAATGCCCGCGCTGCGCTGATCACGCGTGGCTTGACCGAGATGACCCGGCTGGGCGTGGCGCTGGGTGCGCGGGCTGAAACCTTCATGGGCCTGAGCGGCCTTGGCGACCTGGTGCTGACGGCCACCGGCGACCTCAGCCGCAACCGCAAGGTCGGCTTGCTGCTGGCGCAGGGCAAGAGCTTGCAGCAGGCGGTTGATTCACTCGGCCACGTGGCAGAAGGCGTTTTCTGCGCCCGCACGGTGGTGCAGCGGGCGAAAGGCCTGGGTGTGGACATGCCGATTGCATCGGCTGTGGTGGCCTTGCTCGATGGCCAGATGAGCCCGGTGCAGGCGGTGGCTGCGTTGATGGGGCGCGAGGCGCGAGGTGAGGGGTGAACGCCAGATATTCGTCGGGTTGCTCGGGACCCATTTTCGAAGCTTGACATCGTATTTCGCATTAAAACGGCTGAGTAGTATCCAGTCCGATTGGGAAAATTTGATGACTGGAGTAGACTTGCTGCATGGAAAACGTTGACAACATCATCATTGAGCAACTGAAGGCCTTGCGCTCTGACATCGCTGGTATGCGGTCAGAAATGCATGCCGAGTTCAAGGATGTCAAAGCCCGGTTGAACCACCTTGATGCGTCAACGGCAGGTATCCGAAGAGACAGTGCGCTGTCGGCAGAGGACTACGCTCGCCAGCAGGTTCAGCATCGATTCGTTGGTTGAGCGAATTCAACGAATCGAAAAGCGCCTTGAATTGGCGAATTGAAAAGGCCCCGTAGGGCCTTTTTTTACGAGCCTGGCAGAGCGGTTTTCGGCACAAACCCCACCTGCAAGCCAAAGATGACGCACACCTTGTTCAGGGTCTCCAGCGTCGGGTTGCCTGTATCACTTTCGATCTGGCGCAAAGCCTGCACGCTGATGCCACGGTGCGCCGCAAACTCGGGTTGTGTCAGGCGGCTTATTTTGCGCATGGCCGCTACGGCTTGGCCAATGCTCAATTCGCCCGAACTCACGCCCTTGTAAAACGCTTCTCGTTGTGCCTGCGCGGCTTCTGCAGGCAGCGGTTTTTTAATGCGTTGGTCGGTCATGGCGCGGGGTTGATCCGCTTGCGTTGGCTTGCTTTGGGAACCAGTTCGGCAAGTTGCTCCAGGCCTTTGGTTTGCTCTTCGATGGTTTTCAGGCAAGGTTCCAAAATGGCCTCTTCCACACCACAGTCACGGGCCATGGTTTCCAGCTTGGCGATGGTGGCGGCGAAACCATGCAAGGCTTGCGCCACCTTCTCCCGCTCCGCAATGGGCAGGCCCAGGCCAGTGATGATTTCACGCCAGTCCGTCTGACGCACACCCTGCGCGTTGCGCCAGTGGCAACTGCGTGGCACCACCTCGGGGTCTTTGAACATGGGTGCAAAGTCGAACACGGGGGTGAGCTGGATGTGCCCGTCAGGCGTTCTCTGCACGGCCGTGTTGCGCGCATGGTTGTCGGTATTGCGCATTGCCAGGTTGAGCACGTCACGTTTGATGAATTCAATCGTTTCGGCCAATGGGTGGGTCACCACGGCGCGCATGCTGCCCAGCAGAGTCTGCTGGGAATGGCTGATGCCAAAACCGCGCTGCCCTATGAGGCTGGCCAGGCTCTCCTGGTGCAGGCGCATCAGATGTCCTTGATGTATGACGCGGTCAAACCGGCGTACAAACAGCATTTCGCGTACCAGCATGGGCGCATGGTGTGTGCGCAAACCACAGGCCGCAGCCAGGCGCAGGTAGGCGGCTTCATTGCGCAATACCATGCGGTCATCGTCGCTTTTGCCTCGGGGCAGCTTGACCAGCCAGTGGTTTTTGGCCTCCTCATCGGGCAGTGCCAGGTCGGCAAACCATCGGTCTTCATTGTTGGTGGTTAACAGGAACTTGGGTGCCACGCCCTGCACACCCGTGGTACCCGCCGCCAGCATGGCATGCAGGGCGATGTGGTCGAGAAAGCCCTGGCTGTGGCTGTCAATATCGTCCAGCGTAAACCCCGTCTTCGACTGGGCATCAGGGTCTTTGGCTGCCTGGTCGTGATAAAACGCCACCGCCGTGCTGAGTCGTGTGCAACCAATCGGGTTGAACGCGCCGGTTAAAACCAGTGGCATCACCATGTCATCAGAGTCGGGCAGTTGCAGCGTGTCCAGCAAAAAACTGCGACCACGGCCTTGCGGGACCAGGTCGTACACAAACGAAGGTGGGCGCTGGTCGGGTTGAGGGCCAAGCATGCCCTCTGTCATGGCCGGGGGCCACAGACCCACGGGCAACACTAAAGATACGGGCACAGCGTGGCTGCCAAAGACATAGTCTTCCCGGTAGGTGAAGACGGCCTGATTGGTCCCGATGGCCCGGAGTTCACCCGC
>JANOAP010000309.1:0-7446 GCA_031411175.1 Rhodoferax sp.
GGCGGCCACAGCGTGATCACGAGCGACCCGCCCGAGCATTACAATCGTCGGCATGGCAATCCCCCAGACTTTTATTCAGGAGCTTCTTGCGCGGGCCGACGTGGTGGACATCGTCGGGCGCTATGTGCAGCTCAAAAAAGGCGGTGCCAATTTCATGGGGCTGTGCCCGTTTCACGGGGAAAAGTCACCCTCATTCAGCGTAAGCCCCTCCAAGCAGTTTTACCACTGCTTTGGCTGCGGCAAAAACGGCAACGCCATCAGCTTCTTGATGGACCACGCGGGCATGACCTTCATCGAGGCCGTGAAAGACCTGGCTCAGCAATACGGCCTGCAGGTGCCGGAAGACGAAGCCTCACCCCAGGACCGTGCCCGTGCCCAGGAGCAGCGCGCCAAACAGGCCACACTGAATGACGTGCTTGAAAAAGCCGGTGAGGCTTACAAAAAACAGCTCAAGATAACGCCCAAAGCGGTCGGCTACCTCAAGGGCCGGGGCCTATCAGGTGAAGTGGCGCGCCAGTTTGGCTTGGGCTACGCACCCGAGGGCTGGCGCAGTCTGGCCAGCATTTTCCCCAACTATGACGACCCGTTGCTGGTCGAAAGTGGCCTGGTGATTTTGAACGCTGAAGACGGTGACGACGAAAAGCGTTACGACCGCTTCCGCGACCGCATTATGTTTCCCATTCGCAACGTCAAGGGTGAGTGCATTGGTTTTGGCGGGCGGGTGCTGGGCGACGAGAAGCCCAAATATTTGAACTCCCCCGAAACCCCCGTTTTCAGCAAGGGCCGAGAGCTATACGGTCTGTTTGAAGCCCGCAGCGCCCTGCGTGATATGGGCTACGCGCTGGTCACAGAAGGCTACATGGACGTCGTGGCACTGGCTCAGTTGGGCTTTCCCAACGCCGTGGCCACACTGGGCACGGCCTGCACGCCGGACCATGTGCAAAAGCTCTTTCGCTTCACCGACTCGGTGGTGTTCAGCTTTGATGGTGACGGTGCCGGTCGCCGCGCCGCGCGCAAGGCGCTGGACGGTGCCCTGCCCTTTGCCAGCGACGTGCGCAGCGTGAAATTTTTGTTTCTGCCAGCAGAACACGACCCCGACAGCTTCATCCGTGAATTCGGCAAAGACGCGTTTTCACGCTACATCAGCGAAGCCACGCCGCTGAGCCGGTTTCTGATTGACTCTGCGCGCGATGGCTGTGACCTGAACACGGCAGAAGGCCGCGCCCATATGGCCAGCAACGCCAAGCCCCTGTGGATGCAGTTGCCCGATGGTGCGCTTAAACGCCAGTTGCTCACCGAAATTGCCGACCTGGTGCAACTCGCCAGCCGTGAGTTGACTGATTTGTGGATGCCCGCAGCCGCAGCCCGATTAAGTAGAGCAGGTAGTGACAATTCAGATCACTACAAAAACAGTAGCTACTCAAGCAATCCGTACGAGGGCTACAGCCCCAAAACACGGGAAAGCTACGCCCCGCGACCCCGGCTGGGAGGGCGCACGCTGCCCGCCAGCCGGGCCGACCATGCGGTGCGCTTGATGCTGGGCAACATGGCAGCGTGGGAAACTTTGTCAGGCAATGACCACGTCATGTTGTGTGAGTTACCCGAACCTCATGGCTCCCTGTTTATGTGGTTGGAGAGCCAGTTGCACGAGCATGGACCACAACCGTGGGGAGCCTTGCGTGAGGCAATCCAAGGCCTCGCCTTTGAACCCCTGTCAACCAAACTCATGTCCAGCGCTGCACTGGATCCACTTGAAGGATCTCTTGAATCAGGTCTGGAGCTACGCAACCTCCTCGACCTTATGCTCGCCGATAGCCTCAGATCAAAGGAAAGCGAAGCAAGCAAGGCGCTGGAGACAAACCCCTCTGACCCCATCGCCCAACAATATTACCGTGACCTGCAAATCCGGCGGCGCGAGCTCGAAACGGCCGCGCTGCGCAAGGAAGGAACAACTTCAGGATAGGGCGAAGGTTGAATTTACGGAATTTCACGGTATAATCCGAAGCTACCCTGGCAAGAGCGACAGCAGCACCTCCGGACCGGCCTACCGATGACACAGATCACGACCGGCTACCTCACCGCAAGGACTGCATTCCAAATGTTCGCCCATTCATCTTGCCAAATGTAATCCCGGTGTGATCTAACCTGGTGTGACCCTGCCGACGTGACCATTTCTCTGGCTGCCAGTGCATGACCCATTGTTTTGATCCCGCCGACTGAATCAACGCTTGTTTGATTCTTTTTTCCCGCATCCTGTTCGCTTCGTTTGTTTTTGAAGTCCTGAGGTTTTTAAATGCCCGCTCAAAAGTCCAAGAAATCCGTCCAGCCCGCTGCCAAGTTGGTTACCCGGTCGGCCGCAAAACCAGTTTTGAAAACCGCTGCAAAGCCGGTTGCAAAGCTGGCAAAACCGGTCGCACCTGTCAAAGCAGGCGTAAAAGTAACCGCTCCGAAAGATAAATTAGTGCCAGTTTCCAAGACATCCTCAGCCGAATCAAAAAAAGTGGCGCCCAGCGCCGCCGTAGAGCCTTTGCTCAAGAAAAAACCAGGGCGCCCGCCCAAGGCCGCCGCTGCCGAATCCGAAGCACCGCCCAAGACCGGTGCCAAGCGCGGGCGCAAGCCCAAGAATGCTGCCGACGATGGCAAGAGCAGCGACGACGCCGACATGTCCGACATTGAAGCCGATCTGGCCGGTGAGCCGGTGGTCATCCCCGGCGAAAAAGTCAAACCCCTGCGCATGAAGATCAGCAAGGCCAAAGAACGTGCCTTGATGAAAGAGTTTGGCCTGGACGACACCATCCTGTCTGAAGAAGACATGGCCAAGCGCCGTCAGCGCCTCAAGGCCCTGATCAAGCTCGGCAAGACCCGTGGTTACCTGACGCATGGCGAAATTTCCGATCACCTGCCCGACAAGTTGATTGACGCGGAAACCATGGAAGCGGTCATCACCACCCTGAACGACCTGGGTGTGGCGGTGTACGAACAAACGCCCGATGCCGAATCCCTGATTCTGACCAACAGCGCGCCGGCCGGTGCCACCGAAGAAGAGGCCGAAGAAGCTGCTGAAGCGGCTCTCAGCACGGTGGACAGTGAGTTTGGCCGTACCACCGACCCGGTGCGTATGTACATGCGCGAAATGGGCACGGTTGAGCTGCTCACGCGCGAAGGCGAAATCGAGATTGCTAAGCGCATTGAAGGCGGATTGATGGCGATGATGGAGGCCATTTCGGCCTCTCCCGCCACCATTGCCGAAATCCTGCGTCTGGGCGAAGACATCCGCGAAGGCAAGGTGGTCATCACCACCATCGTGGACGGTTTCTCCAACCCCAACGAGGCCGACGACTATGTGGCCGAAGAGGACTTTGACGAGTTCGACGCCGAAGACGACGACGATGGCAAAGGCGGCTCTAAAGCCCTGACCAAGAAACTCGAAGAGCTGAAGAAAGAAGCCCTGACCCGCTTCGACAAATTGCGTGAACTGTTTGAAAAAGTTCACAAAATTTACGACAAAGAAGGCTACGGCACACCGCATTACATCAGTGCACAAAAGGCCTTGTCTGAAGAGCTGATGTCCATCCGTTTCACGGCCAAAGCGATTGAAAAGCTGTGTGACATGGTGCGCGCCCAGGTGGATGACATCCGCAAGAAAGAGCGCGAATTGCGCCGCATCATTGTGGACAAGTGTGGCTACCCACAAGAGCATTTCATTGCCGACTTCAGCGGCCGCGACAAAAATGGCAACAAGGTTGCCAGCCAGTTACTGAACCTGAAGTGGATCGAGAAGCAGGCCGCCGCTGGCAAGCCTTGGAGCGCGGTCATGGGCCGCAACATCCCGCCAGTACAGGACTTGCAGCAAAAGCTGACCGACCTGCAATCCCGCGTGGTGGTGCCTTTGGATCAGTTGAAAGACATCAACAAGCGCATGAACGAAGGCGAGTCTTCCTCACGCGCGGCCAAGAAGGAAATGATCGAGGCCAACTTGCGCCTGGTGATCTCCATTGCCAAGAAATACACCAACCGTGGCCTGCAGTTCCTGGACCTGATTCAGGAAGGCAACATCGGTTTGATGAAGGCCGTGGACAAATTTGAATACCGCCGCGGGTACAAGTTCTCGACCTACGCCACATGGTGGATTCGCCAGGCCATCACCCGCAGCATTGCGGACCAGGCCCGCACCATCCGTATTCCTGTGCACATGATCGAAACCATCAACAAGATGAACCGCATCAGCCGTCAGCATTTGCAGGAATTCGGCTTTGAGCCCGATGCGTCTGTGCTGGCCGAGCGCATGGAAATTCCGGAAGACAAAATCCGCAAAATCATGAAGATCGCCAAAGAACCGATCTCCATGGAAACGCCGATCGGTGACGACGACGATTCCCACCTGGGCGACTTCATCGAAGACAGCGCCAACACCGCGCCCATGGAAGCTGCGATGCAGGCGGGCCTGCGCGACGTCGTCAAGGACATTCTGGACAGCCTCACGCCGCGTGAAGCCAAGGTGCTGCGCATGCGTTTTGGCATCGAGATGACCAGCGACCACACGCTGGAAGAAGTGGGCAAGCAGTTTGACGTGACCCGTGAACGCATTCGCCAGATTGAGGCCAAGGCGCTGCGCAAGCTCAAGCACCCCAGCCGCTCGGACAAGCTGCGCAGCTTCACCGACACGCTGTAATCTAAAAAGGGGCCGATCAGGTCCCTTTTTAATTCAGAGTTCACCCTGGCGCGTTTCGGGGAAGTCTTCTTCCGTGGGCGTTGGCCGACCCGCTGGTTTCGGCACAGCAGGGCTGGGCGATGCGGGGCTGGGCGATGCGGGGCTGGGCGATGCGGGGCTGAGCGATGCGGGGCTGAGCGATGCGGGGTTGGAGATGGCAGGCTTGCGTTGGGACATGTCACCGTCACGAGGCCTGGAGCGGCGATCCAGCACATCGACCGATGCCGTCTTGGGAGCCGCCGCAGCGTGCACAACAGGCGCGGCATGAGAAACCGGCGCAAAGGCCATCCAGGTAGCGGGTCTGGGCATTGCGAGATAGGGGCAATTCGCCTCGGACACCAGTTCCCAGCCTATTCCCATGAGCCAATCCGCAGCGCGTGGGTCCCGCCGGATGACTTCTGAACGCAAATGCCGCTGGAAGGCCAGCGCATATTTGAGGAGACGCTCGTCCCAATGCACCACCTTCAGCCTGACGAACATGCGCATTTCACCCGTGCGGCTGTGAATGGCCAATGCCTCGCATTCAATCCAGGGCGCCGGCACGCCATGCGCCCGGCACACGTCATGCACGGCAACTCGAACCAGTTCCCGTCGGGTCAGGTCGCTGGGAGTCGCTTCAGGCAGCCGGGAGTCCAGCGCCACGCCAAATTGAGATGGCATGGACATGATTCCCGACGGGACGGGCGACACTTTCTGGCCGCCAAACAGACGACGGATGAATCCCATAGTGGCTACGATCCTCTGCGATGAAAAGTGCGAATGTAACCAGATTCTAGTGCTGTGATACATCACCAGCCATAGGGCCCCGTCAATATCACTATACTTTTTATAGCTGATCAAGCCCATAAACATTGGGCCAACCCGACTTTCGTGCAACAATTGTTTTGAATGAACAACTTCCACCCCACGCCCGGCAAAGACGATATCGCATTGCTTGAACCTTTTGAGCGGCTGGGCATGGCACAAATCAGCCTCATTTCAACCGAACCACATGTCAGTCAGGCCCTCGAAACGCTGGCAGACACAACCGTTTTGGGTTTTGACACTGAATCAAAGCCGACTTTTGCGAAAGATGAAGTCTCCACCGGGCCGCACATCGTTCAGTTCAGCACGCTGGACCACGCCTTTGTGATTCAGTTGCATGACCCGCACTGCCGACATCGGGTGGCAGACTTCCTGGCGCAGCATAAGGGGGCCAAAGTGGGTTTCGGGCTGGGTGATGACATCCGGCGCATCACCTCCCGGCTCGGTGTTGAGGCGAGAAACGTGGTGGATCTCAACGACGTTTTCAGGCGACAGGGCTATCGCAAAGACATGGGCGTTAAAGCGGCGGTCGCTCTGCTGTTCAACAAGCGATTCCTCAAATCCAAGAAGGCAGCGACCTCGAATTGGGCGAACCCGGCACTGACCGAAAGCCAGATCACCTACGCGGCTAATGACGCTTACGCCGCCATCCGTGTGTATGCAGCCATGAACGCGACACGCGCCATTGGTCCTTAAAGACCGTCGCACTGGCTAAGGCTCGGTGCCATCGTCCACCCGCTGGTACCGCACTGCCCGCTTGTGAACATGGTCGGTGCCCACGAATTCAGACCGACTCGGAAATGTGAGCTCGAAGGTGGCAAATGGTGCAGCCGGCGCACGCACAGCTTCGCCATTGATCAAGGTATACCGCCGCTTGAGATTGGTGCCGTCAAACAGCCAATCGCCCGCATGCGCCTTGCGCAACGCCTCGGCACCGGGCTCAACAATTCTCACCAATTCGCGGAATTTGCCGTCCGCCTGGAGAACCAGGATTCTGCGCACCTGTGTGCCGTTTTCTTCATAGGCACGAAGCCAGGGACCCACAAGCCGGGCGCGTACAGTTTCATTCGCCTCGTCTGGGGGCGCAATGTCACAGGCCTGAACGAACAGACAGGCCGCCCAACAAGCCCCCGCCTTCAGGATAGCGCCGCGACGTTGCATAGCGTTTTGCGTCTGCTATTTTTCTGCGGCGGCTTTCAGGTTGTTCAAACCAGCTTCGAAATCTGTGCCAATCATTTTGTCCATGTTGAAAAAGATGCCCATCAACTTGGAAATGAAGGGTGCTGGCCCGTGCATGACCCAATTGACCTGAGTGTCAGCACCCACAGCTTTGAGCGTGAATTCAGCGGTGTTGTGACCCTCAAAAGGTTTGATGAAATCCAGCTTGATCACCACCTTGGTAGAAGGCGGCGCGTCCAGTATTTCCATGCGCCCGGCACCGGCCTTGCCACTGCCATCCCACGCGTAAACAGCCCCTTTGCCACTAATTGCCTCGCTGAATGAGCGTTTCATTGATGGGTCGATTTTTTCCCACGGCGACCATTCCGACCATTTGTGAAAGTCATTGATCAGGGGAAAGATTTTGTCGGGCGGTGCCTTGATCGTAGTCTGACGTTCAACACGGAAGGTGTCGGGGCGTGTCGCGGCAAACGCCAGAAGGGCCAGAACTGCAACGATAACAACGACGGCAATGGTTTTCAGCATGGGATCTCCTGAGGCTGGAGAGGAATTTTAAGGCCATGCCTCAGCGCGAGCTCAACTGTGACGCTACCAAACACGAACAACTATCAACCTCATACGCAACAAAACCGGCAGCGCATGGATAAAGCTCATCGCGATTGGGGAAACGCCTTGTTTGCAGGGAAAATGAAGTTCTTTTCACAAGGAGAATCCCATGAAGGGCGACGCCAAAGTCATTGCACATCTGCAAG
>JANOAP010000310.1:0-7089 GCA_031411175.1 Rhodoferax sp.
CCTGGGTCACGCCCGCGCCAAACTGCCATTCGATCCACTCACCACGGCACAGGCCATCGCCATGCTCGCCGCTGTAGGCCCCCTTGTATTTGCGCACGAGTTCGCTGGCTTCCTCGGCAATGGCGCGCATTTTTGCCCCACCGCCCCGGCGCATGTCCAGGATGGGCCGCACGTGCAGGGTGCCGACCGATGCATGCGCGTACCAGGTGCCCTTGCTGCCATGGCGGCGAAACACCTGCGTGAGCGCATCGGTGTACTCGGCCAGATGTTCCAGCGGCACAGCGCAGTCTTCGATGAAGCTCACCGGCTTGCCGTCGCCCTTGAGGCTCATCATGATGTTGAGGCCCGCCTTGCGCACTTCCCACAGGTTCTTTTGGGCCGCGTCGTCGGTCATCTCGACCACGCTGCCGGGCAGGCCCAGGTCGCCCATCAGTTCAACCAGTTGTTTGAGTTTGGGCAGCAGGGCGGTCTTGCTGGCACCCGAGAATTCCACCAGCAAAATCGCATCGGGCTGGCCCACCAGGGCAGTGCGGATCGTCGCGGCAAAGGCAGGGTTTTGCAGCGACAGGTCAATCATCGTGCGGTCCACCAGCTCTACAGCGGTGAGCGTGGCACCTTCGCTGCCCAGGCCCGCTACAACCCTACTGCTTTCGCCCAGCTTCACAATGTGCTGCGCACAGTCAATAGCCTTGTAAAACACCGGGAAGTTCACCACGCCCAGCACCTTGGCACGGGGCAGCTCGCTCAACTTCAAGGTGAGCGACTGGGTGAGTGCCAGCGTGCCCTCGCTGCCCACCAGCAGATGCGCCAGGTTGACCGAGCCATCGGCCGTGTAGGGCCGCTCGCTGCGCGGTTTGAAGATGTCCAGGTTGTAGCCGCCCACGCGGCGCAGCACGGTGGGCCAGCGCGCTTCAATCTCGGGCCGATGCGCGTCACACAGCGCCCGCACGCCGTCGCCAATGTGGCGCGCCCTACCCTGGGCGGCATCAAACCGCCCCATCTCCACCAGCGACCCGTCTGACAGCCAAGCCTTGGCACCCAGCACGTTGTGCACCATGTTGCCGTAGGCAATGCTGCGGCTGCCGCACGAGTTGTTGCCCGCCATGCCGCCCAGCGTGGCCTGCGCGCTGGTGGACACGTCCACCGGGTACCACAGGCCGTGCTGTTTGAGGGCAGCGTTGAGGTGGTCCAGCACCAGGCCGGGTTCAACCTCGACCGTGCGTGCTTCAACGTCCACATTCAGGATGTTGCGCACGTGTTTGCTGTGGTCTATGACCAGGCCCGCGCCTACCGTTTGCCCACATTGGCTAGTGCCACCACCGCGTGGCACGATGGGCACTTTCAGGTCGCGGCAAATGTCCAGCGCGGTCTTCACGTCAGCGGCGTTGCGGGGCACAAACGCGGCCACCGGCATCACCTGGTAGATCGAGGCATCGGTGGCGTAGCGGCCCCGGTCTGCGGCTGATACCAACACCTCTCCCTGGGTCTCAGAAGCCAGCCGCGCGGCCATCCGGCCAGCCACTTCGTTACTGATGGTGGCCACAGTGTCGTAGGTGGCGTGATGGTTCGTCCGGGATTTTTGCAGGGTGTCTTGCATCATGGGCAGCATCAGGCCTGAGAGGCTTCAGATGCCAGGGAAGAGTTTTGCGCCAATGCCGCATCACGCCGTTGCGCCAGCACGGTGTCGCGCTTGTGTACCAGGTGGGCCAGCAAAATGGCACCCAGCGCCGGGCCATCGCGGCGCGAAAGGGCACTGAGCATTTGCTCATGCTCCTGCACCGCCGCCTGCCATTTTTCTTCGTTCTGGTTGGAGCGAAACCGCAGCGCCTGCAAGCGGGCGTTGAGCTGCGAGTAGGTGGTGGTCAGCACCGGGTTTTTGGCAGCGGCGTTGATGGCCAAGTGAATCTGCGCATTCAGCCGGTAATAGGCCGGCAAGTCGCGCCGGGTGTAGGCCGCCAGCATTTCAAAATGCTTGGCCTTGATTTCAGACAGCTCAGCCTCGGTGATGCGCTGCGCCGCCAGGGTGCCCGACTGGCTTTCCAGCCCGGCCATGACTTCAAAGGTGTTGAAGATATCGGCCTCGGTGAGCATGACGGCAATCGCCCCCCGGTTGGGCAACAGGTCCACCAGCCCCTCAGCGGCCAGCATTTTGATGGCCTCGCGCAGCGGCGTGCGCGACACGTTCAGCACGCCACACAGCTCGCGCTCGTTGAGCTTGGCACCCGGTGCAATGCGGTTTTCTACCAGCATCTGGCGTAGCTGGTGGGCCACCTGGTCATGCAGGGTGGCGTGGCCTTTGGGGGGTGTCAGGGAAATGATGTCAGCGGTCATGGGTTGTCGGCTTGAAGGTTGCAAACCTTTGGTTTGTATGCAAAAAAATATTTAATTGGCCAGATGATAGGCATAAATATAGGCATATAGCCAATTGACAGACGAATTTTGTATGCAAAAATTATCGCAAGGAGATTTACCCATGCAACGCAGACTTTTCATTTCATCAGGCACCGCCGCCGCGGCCACACTGGCATCGCCCATGATCCGCGCCCAGACCCTTCCCAGCGGCCCCATCCGCATCATCGTGGGCTTTCCACCGGGTGGGGGTACCGACGCATTGGCGCGCGTGGTCGGGCAAAAGCTCTCGGTGATGTGGAACACCTCGGTTGTCATTGAAAATAAAGCTGGTGCGGCCGGCGTGATCGCGGCCGACTACGTGTCCAAGCAGCCAGCCGACGGCAACACGCTGTTGATGGCGCACATCAACAGTCACGCGCTGGCCCCAGCTCTGGGCTTGAAGCTGGCTTACAACCCGCAGAGCGATTTTGTGCCCATCAGCATGGTGGGCGTGACGCCCAACATCCTGATATGCAACGTTGACCAGCCCGCTAAATCCGTGAAAGACCTGGTGGCGCTGTGCAAAGCCAAACCGGGGCAGATCAGTTTTGCTTCGGCTGGTGGTGGCTCGGCGCAGCACTTTGCGCTGGAAATGTTCAAGCTGCAAGCCAAGGTGTTTGCGCTGCACATTCCTTACCGCGGCTCTGGCCCCGCGCTGGTTGACCTGATTGGCGGCCAGGTCAACTATTGTTTTGAGTCCATGACCTCGGCCACGCCCCACATTAAAAGCGGCAAGGCCATTGCGCTGGCGCAAACCCGCCTGAAACGCGCCAAAGGCCACCCCACGGTTCCGACCATGGACGAATCAGGCTTCAATGGCTTTGACGCCACCATCTGGTACGGCCTGATGGGCCCGGGCAAAATGCCGCCCGCCGTACAGGCACGCATGAACGAAGACGTGAACAAGGTGCTGGCCATGCCGGATGTGCAGGAAAAAATGGACCAGTACGGCGCTGAAGACGGTGGCGGCAGCATCGAGAAATTCGCCAGCTTCATCAAGGCCGAGCAGCTGAAGTGGGCGCAGGTGGCCAAGGACGCGAAGGTTCAGGCGGATGCTTGAACCACCCCCGGCACCAGCGCGCGCGCCGCAGCGGCTCGTTCACCAGTGTCAAGCAGCTCATGCAGCGTATCAATCAGTTACTCTCAATAGAGGAGCGCAATTGAAACAAGCGAGGTGATGCATGGATGAGCGCAGGTATTACGGCCTGGACGCTCTGCGCGGCGGCATGATGATGCTGGGTATCGTCTTGCACGCGGCTTTGTTGTACATGGCAGCCCCGCCTGTCGACATGCCGATCCCGACGGATCGAAACAATGCGTATACGTTCGATGTGCTGTTCCATTTCATCCACAGCTTTCGAATGCCGACTTTTTTTGTGCTGGCCGGTTTTTTTACCTCGCTCTTGCTCGAAAAACGCGGCTTGTGGGGCACCTACAAAAACCGGGGTGCCAGAGTGTTGGCACCTCTGGTTGCAGCGATTGTCGTCATCCTGCCGGTGACGGGGCTTTTCATGCTGGACTTCATGTTGAGCGCACGTTTTGGCACGCATGACATTTGGCCCAAGCTGGCGCAGGTCCAGCTGTTTGCCCAAGAGTTGGGCCAAAAATTGGGCCACCCGGTGGACTCTGTGTCGCTCGGGCATTTGTGGTTTTTGTATTACCTGTGCCTGTTTTACCTGGGCATTCCGGCTTACCGCTGGCTGGCGAGGCGGAGCCTGCGTTTTGAAGCTGGTGTCAAAAAAAGCATGGCCTCACCCGCCGTGCCGCTGCTGCTGGGTTGTTTGACAGCCGCCACCTTGTGGACGTTTCCGGGTGGGCAAGTACACGACAGCTTTATGTACCTCAAACCCCATGTGCCGTCCCTGATCTATTACGGTTCATTTTTTTTGCTGGGCTATATTTTTCAAGGCTACCGTGAATGGCTGGAGAGCGCGCGCCGCTGGTTACCCTGGAGCGCGGCGCTATCGCTGGTTCTGTTCCCCCTGTCGCTCTACCTGACGGCGCTGGACCTGGCCGCCATGCCGCAAGCGGTCGGGCCCCATGCCATGGAGGCCTATGCCTTTGGCCCGCACCTGGCCGCCACCCTGGCACACGGCCTGTGCACCTGGGCCCTCATTTATTTTTGCTTTGGTTTTGCTTTGCGGTACTTTGATTTTGCCTCTCCTTGGACGCTGTATTACTCCCAGTCCTCCTACTGGGTCTTTCTGATTCACATGCCATTGGTTGCCCTGGCTGGCTGGTGGCTGGTTCAATTTGACCTGCCAGCCATTTTCAAATTTCTTTGTGTGGTCGGTTTTACGATGCTGATCAGTCTGGTGACCTACCACTACGCGGTGCAAAAAACCTGGGTCAGCGTTTTCCTTAACGGGCAGCGCTTCAATCTGAATTGGCCTTGGCAAAGCTCAGGGGCAAACTGAAAACTCAACCGATGAAAAGCTGGTTCAAGTCTCCCTGGATCCAGATTGCCCTGTGCATAAGCGCCTATGCGCTGGTGGGTTTTTATTTCGGGAAATTCGCCCTGGTGGTGACTTCGCCCCTGCTGGCCATCGGCATACGGCGCCCTTTGATCGCGCTGGTGTCCAACCTAAGGCACGCGGCACGCGCCCACGTGTGGCTGCCCAAGCACGGGCAACACTATGTATTCAGGGACATCTGGATTCACGTAGTGGAAGATGACAATCACTGCCGCTGGGTCGACCTGGCCGATGCGCGGAAGGTCGTGGGCACTACCGCCACTGAGCGCTCGCTGGCCGGCACTTATCCAGGCCGCGTGAAAAGCATGGGAAAGCCTGCCCGGCCGCACATGCGTGACGACGCTTTGATCGCCCACCTGACAAAAGAGAACAGGCCCGAAGCCCTCAGGTTCAGCACCTGGATCGAGCGGAACATTGCATTGCCAGGACGAAAGGTGCGCAAGAATTTCGGCATCAGCACTGATACACTGGGTTCAGATGATCCACGCTGACCGTGCAAACATTTTTCAGGGCCTCTTCGGTGGCACGATGGGCAGCGAGCTCGACAAGCCCCCATCCACAGGCAGCGCCTGGCCGTTGACGTAAGACGCATCATCCGAGGCCAGAAACAGGGCTGCACTGGCGATCTCGCTCGCTTCACCATATCGGCGCATCGGATTGAGCTGGCCGATCTTGTGCTCAGACCCATGGGCGCGGGCGCGCTCGAAGACCGGTTTGGTCATGCCCGTCTCGATCAGGCCAGGGCAGATGGCGTTGATGCGAATACCGGTGCCCGCAAACTGGTTGGCGCTGGTCTGCACCAGGCTGATCACCCCCGCCTTGCTGGCGCTATAGGGCGGGCCACCCGCGCCCGAGCGCAGCCCCGCCACCGAGGCCGTGCAGATGATGGAACCACCGCCCGCGGGCACCATCACACGCGCCGCGTACTTGATGGCCAGGAACGCACCAATGAGGTTGATGGACAAAATGTTCATCCAGTCTTGCGCCGTGAGGTCGTCATAGGGTCGCAGGCCGCCGCTGACACCGGCATTGGCGTATACGATGTGCAGGCCGCCATACTCGCGCAACGCCGCCTGGATGTACGACTCGGCATCAGCCTCGTTCGACACATCCTTCACCAGCGCGATGGCGCGCCCGCCGGCCTTGACAATGGCATCTGCCGTGGCCTGCACGTCAGGCGAGCGGTCAACCACGATGACGCTGGCTCCGTGCTCGGCAAACAACAGACTGGTGGCGCGGCCAATGCCGCTTGCGGCGCCGGTCACGACGGCGGATTTGCCTTCAAGACGTTTCATGGGTGTTCATATGGATGCCTGCCGGGTAGCAAGAAGACTTCGTGTTGTAGTGCGAACAAGCTTGACCTGGTTCACATCACTTCACTTCACTTCACGCTCTACTGTCTCACCGCCCTACAAGACTGTCCACATCCTTTCGTACAGGTTGGTTGTAAATTGACTTTTTTGAACTCAGGCTGGATGCAATGACGCACTGGGCCTGACGCTCAAAAAACGTGGTTGATAACTCTGCTCCTTAGACCTGATGCGGCGACTGTCCCAAACAGGTCAATACCTGAAGATAACACCCGCCCATAATCAGGCCAGACCAGGATTCAAACCAGAAAGCGGGAGACAAAGCCATGCATCCATTTCACCAAGCGCAAAAGACGCCGCACAAAGCTGCCTACATCATGGCGGACACGGGCGAAACCGTGACTTACCGCCAGCTGGATGACCGGTCTAATCAGGTGGCCCAGATGCTGCGGGCACTGGGGCTGGTAGCGGGTGATCACATTGCCATCCTCCTGGAGAACCACCCGCGCTTCTTCGAGATCTGCTGGGGTGCCCAGCGCGCAGGCATCATCTACACGGCCATGAGCTCACGTCTGAATGTCAGCGAAGCCGCCTACATCGCAAAAGACTGCGCGGCCAAGCTGCTGATCACGTCGCGCACGCTGGCCGCCATGGCGCTGGAGCTGGTCACGCAGGCACCCGATGTGCCCCATCGCCTGATGCTGGACGGCAGCATGGATGGCTATCTGGCCTATGAAGCGTTGCTGGCCACGCACCCCGCCCAGCGCATTGCCGATGAAACGGCAGGCACCGACATGCTTTACTCATCTGGCACCACAGGCCGGCCCAAGGGCGTTTTTGTGCCCCCGGAGTCGCCCGCCATTGATGCCAGCACATCGCTGATTGAAATCTGCCGCACGGTCTACGGCATCAAC
>JANOAP010000311.1:0-1842 GCA_031411175.1 Rhodoferax sp.
GGCGCATCACCTTCATCTGCATTACCTGGCCAACCCTGAACCTCATACCCAGTTTGCGCTTCTGACCGACTGGGGTGACGCAGACACCGCCACCGTGGACACCGACGAAGACCTGTTGCACAGCGCCATGAAAGCCGTCCAGGCGCTCAACGACCGCTATCCGCAAAGCAGCGCAAACACCCCGCCGCGCTTCATCGTGTTGCACCGCGCTCGCCGTTTCAGCGTCAGCGAAGGGCGCTGGATTGGCTGGGAGCGAAAGCGCGGCAAACTTGAACTGCTGGTGACCGCGCTGGCACAGCCAGACGGCAAGGCGTTTCTGGACCTGGGACCGCTATCGGCCATTGCGCTGGATACACAATACCTGGTCACCCTGGACAGCGACACACAGTTGCCCCCAGGCAGACTTCGGGAACTGGTCGGCGTCGCCGGTCACCCCGACAATCTGCCGCAGCTGGATGCAGCGGGCCGTCGCGTCGTCCGTGGCTACGGCATCTTGCAGCCGCGCGTAGCCACGCCCCTTCCCGCAGCGGCCGAGTTCACGCTGTACCACTGGTTATTTGCCGGACAGTGCGGCATAGACCCCTACAGCGCCGCGAGCTCGGAGGTCTATCAGGACGTGTTTCATGAAGGCACCTTCACCGGCAAAGGCCTGTTGAATGTGAGGGCCGTCCATGCGGTTCTAGCGGGGCGCTTGCCGGATGAGCGGGTACTGAGCCATGACCTGCTGGAAGGCTCCATGGCGCGCTGCGCCGCCGTCACCGATATCGCATTCATTGAAGACGCGCCGTTTCACGCCGACGTGGCCGCGTCACGCGTGCACCGCTGGACCCGGGGTGACTGGCAACTGCTGCCGTTTCTGTTCAATCCGGCTCGCTACCCTTTTCCGGCCATTAACCGCTGGAAGATGTTTGACAACCTGCGGCGGTCCCTGGTCGCGCCGATGTCAATGGGCCTGTTGATGCTGTCACTGGCCAGTGCCGTGGTGTCCCCCTGGGCGGTACTTGCACTGGTTCTGGCCGCTTTTTCTGCCGGCCCCCTGATGGGGGCAGTGGCCGGCTTTTCACCCAGCCGGGACGATGTGGCCAAGCTGCATTTCTACCGGCAGGCGGCCATGGATCTGGTGCGGGCCGTGTGGGGCGGGTTGTGGCATCTGGCGCTGCTGCTGCAACAGGCCATCCTGTCGGTTGACGCCATCGTGCGGGCGCTGTTCAGAATGACGGTCAGCCACCGCCACCTGCTTCAATGGACGACCGCCGCTGCCGCACAGATCCAGGCCCAATCCAGCACCGGGTTGCAGAGCATGGTGCACAGGCACTGGAGCCTGCCGGTGGTGGCAACTGCCGTGCTCGCGGCGTTGCTCGCCACCCCCTCGTCCGCGCCAGGACTTGCAATGGCTCTGTGCCTGCTGTGGGCGGCGACACCCGTGTGGATATGGTGGGCCAGCCGCACCCGTCCACCGGCACCCGACGCAGCCATGCCTGCGCAGGACACCATCTATCTGACCCAATTGGCCCGAGACACCTGGCGCTTGTTTGAACGCTGTGTGGGCCCGCAAGACAACCACCTTCCGCCCGACAATCTGCAGGTCGCGCCCCACGACATGGTGGCGCATAGAACGTCGCCCACCAACATCGGGCTGTATTTGCTCAGTGCCGCCTGCGCCCGGTCATTTGGATGGATCAGCACGTCCGACCTGATTGGGCGGCTGGAAGCTACCCTGGCCACGCTGGACAAGCTGGAGCGCTACCGGGGTCACTTCCTGAACTGGTACGACACAGAGACCTGCGCACCCCTGATGCCGATGTATGTCTCCACCGTGGACAGCGGCAACCTCAGCGG
The DNA here is from genome assembly GCA_031411175.1 of Rhodoferax sp. Taxonomy (GTDB): domain Bacteria; phylum Pseudomonadota; class Gammaproteobacteria; order Burkholderiales; family Burkholderiaceae_C; genus JANYCG01. The sequence goes on from JANOAP010000311.1 coordinate 1,840, forward strand.
CCA
>JANOAP010000312.1:0-3774 GCA_031411175.1 Rhodoferax sp.
CCCACCCGCTCCAGCAGCTTGCGCGCCTGCGCTACACCCATTGCACTGTCTTTCTTTTTGACCAGTGAGGGGGCCAGCATGATGTTTTTGCCCACACTCAGGTGCGGGAACAAATTGAAACTCTGAAAAATCATGCCCACACGCTGGCGCAGCTCTCGCATGGCCAGCGGGTTGGTGTGCAGCAGGGGCTTGCCATCGACGGTGAGTGCGCCCTTTTGGAACACCTCCAGGCCGTTGATACATCGCAGCAGCGTGCTCTTGCCCGAGCCGCTTTTGCCGATGATGGCAATCACTTCGCCTTGCTGCACCTGCAGGTCTATGCCCTTGAGCACTTCGTTGTCACCATACGATTTGCGCAGAGCGGTGATTTGCACAATGGCGCGGTCGGCCGCGGCAGGGGCAGCGACTGAAGAATCAGCGATTGAAGGATTAGCGGCGGTTTGCATTGAATTTCCTCTCAGACGGCAGACCGGAGCCTGCGTTCCAGCGTTTTCGCGTACAGGCTGATAGGGAAACACAGCGCAAAGTACATCAGGGCGACACAGCTATAAACCACAAAGGGCTTGAAGGTGGCATTGGTGATCATGGTGCCGGCCTTGGTCAGCTCCACAAAACCAATGACCGATGCCAGTGCCGTGCCCTTGACTACCTGCACCAGAAACCCCACCGTAGGCGGAATGGCTATCTTGACGGCCTGGGGTAACACCACGTGTTGCAATTGCTCGCGGAAATTGAGCGCCAGGCTCTGGCTGGCCTCCCACTGGCCTTTGGGAATAGCGGCCACACAACCGCGCCAGATCTCGGTCAAAAAGGCACTGGTGTAGAGCGTGAGCGCTACGGAGGCTGCCACCCAGGCCGAGGTTTTGATGCCAAACAACGCAATGCCAAAATAGATAAGAAAAAGCTGCATCAGCAACGGCGTGCCCTGAAACAGTTGCACATAGCCCCCTACCAACTTGTCCATGCCGCGCATTTTGGACAGGCGGGCAACGAGCAGTAGCAGGCCCACCAGCCCGCCGCCCACGAACGCAATCAGTGACAACACCACGGTCCAGCGGGCGGCCAGCAACAGGTTGCGAAAGATGTCCCAGACGGTGAATTCAACCATGGTCAGGCCCTAGGTGATTGTTCAGGTGGTTGTGCATGTTTATTTCCCGAACAGGAACCGGGGACCCAGCCAGTTGAGCAACTGGCGCACCCCTATGGCCAGGGTCAGGTAGATCAGCGTGGCCACGATGTAGGCCTCAAAGGCGCGGAAGTTGCGGCTCTGTATGAGGTTGGCGGCGTAGCTCAGTTCTTGCGTCGATATTTGCCCACACACGGCCGAGCCCAGCATCACGATGATGATCTGGCTGACCAGCGACGGCCACACCTTGCGCAAGGCCGGCGGCAACACCACGTAGATGAAGGTTTGCATGCGGTTCAGCGCCAGGCTCATGGCCGCTTCAATTTGCCCTTTGGGTGTAGCGTCAATCCCCGCACGGATGATCTCCGTGGCGTAAGCGCTCAGGTTGATCACCATGGCAATGATGGAGGCCACCTCGGGCGACAGCTTCACACCCGCCGCCGGCAGCCCAAAAAATACAAAAAACAGTTGCACGATGAACGGGGTATTGCGGATCAGTTCCACATAGGTGCCCACCACCCATTTCAGCCACGGAGCGCCGTGGGAGCGGGACCAGGCGAACGCCACCCCTGCCAGCACACCAATCACCGCAGAAATTACCGTCAGCCCTACCGTCCAGAGCACCCCTTTGGCCAGCAACGGCCACTGGCTTAAAACGGCAATGAAATCCAATTCAACACGCATCTTGATTCAGCCTTGTTTAAAGTAAGTGCCTTCACCAGAACCGCCGTGGAACCGGCTTTGCCGGACCACCAGCGGTGCCCCCTGCAAGGGGGGAGGCGGCTACACGAAGCGAGCCGCAACGGGGGTGCGCCCCATTTACTGGGGGAGGTCTCCGGCGGGGCGCCCGAGCCATTTCACGGCCATCTTGTCAATGTCGCCGGCTTTTTTACCGGCAGCAATGATCTCGTTGACCTTCAGGCGCAACTTGTCCTCGCCTTTTCCCACGCCAATGAAGTTGGGCGAGTCTTTGAGCAACAGCTTGTACTCGGTGCCCAACTGCGAGTTTTTGCCCATCATGTTGCCGGCCACTGAGGCCCCTGTGGCAATCAGTTGCACCTGGCCCGCCACAAAGGAAGACACGGTGGCGTTGTTGTCTTCAAACCGCTTGATGTCGGTGGTGGGTGGTGCCAGCTTGGTCAGCTCCTGGTCTTCAATGGCACCCCGGGTCACGCCGACACTTTTGCCGGCCAGGTCGGCAAAACTTTTGATGTTCATGGTTTTGGATGCAAACACCGCCTGAAAGAACGGCGAATAGGCGGCAGTAAAGTCAATGACTTTTTCACGATCAGGGTTTTTGCCCAGCGTGGAGATCACCAGGTCAGCCTTGCGGGTTTGCAGGTAAGGCACGCGGTTGGCGCTGCTCACGGGGGTAAGCTCAATTTCGACACCCATCTTGGCGGCGATGTAGAGGGCCATGTCGATGTCCAACCCCTGTGGTTTGAGGTCGGTGCCCACAAAACCATAAGGCGGGAAATCCGTGGGAATGGCGATGGTGATTTTTTTGGCTTTCATCACATCGTCCAGTGCGGTCTGCGCCTGGATGCCGGTTGCGGCCAGCAGGCCAAAAGCCACCAGGCCCATGGCAAAAACACGTGAAACGACACGTTTGGATGGTTTGAAATTAAATGCAGTCACAACAGAGCTCCTAGGTAGGTTGAGGGTTCGCTAACATTTTTAAGCGGCTTCCGGCGTAAGCTTGTACGCAAGACTTGTGCCGCATCGGGTTTGGCTGGCTTGTTGGGGCTGTTCAACAAGGGGTTGCCTAACATGGGGCTCAGGGCGCTGCGCAATTCAGCCAGTGGGTCGCCGCCAGAGGCCTGCAATTTGAGCGTGGCCTGCACGCTGCCAATGTGCATTTGCATCAGTTTTTCAGCCAGCACCAGGTCGTTCTTTTCGAGTGCACGCACAATCTCCACATGCTCCTCACACGACTGGGCGGCATCATGGGACGACTGGTACAACATGGCAATCAGCGTGGTGCGGGCGGTGAAATCGCGCAGGGTATCGGCCAGCAGGCTGTTGCCAAGACACTCCGCCAGGCACACATGAAAATCACCGAGCAAAAAGCTCCGCAGGCCTACATCCGTGCCCTTGACAGCGGCTTTCTCGCGCACCAGATGGTTTTTGAGCTGCTTGATGGCCGGCTTGTTGACCTCGGTGGTGCAGCGGATCAGGCCCATCTCAATCACCCGCCGCGCCTCAAAGGCCTCACGGGCTTCTTCTTGTGACGGCTCGATCACATACCAGCCGCGGCGGCTGCTCACCGTGACGATGCCGCGTGCGGCCAGACGTGTCAGCGCCTCCCGCACGATGGTGCGGCTGCAGTCAAACAACATGGCCAGTTGCTGCTCACCCAGACGTGCACCGGGCGCGAGCTTTTGCGCCATGACGGCATCAATGATGCGGTTGCTGATTTCGGTGGCGGTAATACTCATGACGCTCAATGTAGCGCAGGAACCATGCCACTGGTATACAAGATTGATGCACCAATACCAGTAGTTTCCCGTAGATGCAAGGGGCCTACTGCACTAGGCTGGGGAAATCTGCACGGATTTGGTGTCAGGTTTTTGCCGGTTGCCCGTACAGCCAGGGCACATCCAGCAACCGCTCACCCAGAAGCTTCAGGGACAGGTCACGCCCTGCGG
>JANOAP010000313.1:0-1762 GCA_031411175.1 Rhodoferax sp.
ACACATACAAAACGGCCGCCATACACACGGCTGTGGGCGCGTTGAAGTTGTTGACCTGTTGGGGCGACGTGCCGATGAAATCAACCTCGGCACTGCGGGCCCTGGCATTCACACGAATCGCAACCTTGATCTGTGCGCCGTTGTCCAGCGGCAAGGTGAAGCTGCCATCTTTCAGACGTGTGATGACCCGGCGCACCGATTCTTCCGCGTTGTCCTGCACGTGGCCCATGTAGGCTTGCACCACGTCCAGCCCAAAATGCTCAACCATTTTGCGCAACTCCTGCACACCTTTTTCGTTGGCGGCAATCTGCGCCTTTAAATCTGCCATGTTCTGCTGCGGGTTACGACTTGGGTACTGCCCACTGCCCAACAGCGCCAGCATCTGCGCCTCCTGCAATACGCCTTGTGCCACCAGCTTCACGTTGTTGATCTGCACACCCTCTTCTTCAATCCGTGTGGAAAACGGTGGCATGGAGCCTGGTGTGGTGCCGCCCACATCGGCGTGGTGGCCACGGCTGCCTACGTAAAAGATGGGCAATCCCGTTCGGTCTGAGCTTGTCGAAGACTCCGCAGGCACTTCGACAAGCTCAGTGCGAACGGGAACATTTAAATAAACCGGCGTGATAACGGTGATGTCGGGCAGATGTGTGCCACCGTGGTAAGGGTCGTTGAGCACATACACGTCGCCGGGCTGCATGGCACCGGCGTTCTCCCGAATCACTGTCTTGATGCTCTCCCCCATGGAGCCCAAATGCACGGGCATGTGTGGCGCGTTGGCAATCAGGTTGCCCTGGGCATCGAACAGCGCGCAACTGAAGTCCAGCCGCTCCTTGATGTTGACCGAGTGCGCCGTGTTCTGCAATTGCAGGCCTATCTGCTCGGCGATGTTCATGAAGAGGTTGTTGAAGACCTCCAGCAACACCGGGTCCGCCGTGGTGCCTGCTGCAAATTTAATAGCGCGCTGTGCCCGTCGAATGAGGGCTAGGTGGTCAAAAGCCGTCAGAGAAGCCTCCCAGCCGGGTTCCACCACGGTGGTGGCATTTTTCTCGGCAATGATGGCCGGACCGGGGATGATGTCACCCGGACGCAAGTCCTCCCGCACCACCAGCGCGGCCTCATGCCACTGGCCACCCGAATACATCTTGACCGTCTCGCGGCGCGGCACTTCGCGGGGTGCGTGGGTGGTGTGGCGGGGCTCGTCGGGCGCGTCGCCGGCGATCACAGCCTCTACCGACACGGCTTCCACAATCAGCCCTTTGCCTTGCATGAGGAAAGCAAAGCGCTGGCGGTAGGCGGTCTCGAACCGGGATTGAATCTCGACGATGGTTTGCCCCCACCCCAACTCTTCGCCAATGGGCGAAGGCGTTGGAAAGGCCACAATCAGCGCCGAGTCGCTGCCTTCATATCGCACATGCACGCGGCGGTGCGTGGTGATGCCACCGCTGCTGACCTGCTGGCGCGTGAGTTCGCCCTGCGCCGTGGCAGCCAGGGCATCCAGCTTGGCCACAATACCAGGCAACGCATCGGCCGTGAGCTTGAGCTCCACCGCCTGCTCGCGAATGACGTTCTGGTCCGCCAGGCCCATGCCGTAGGCACTGAGCACACCGGCCAACGGATGCACAAACACACGGGTCATGCCCAGGGCATCGGCCACCAGGCAGGCGTGTTGCCCGCCCGCGCCACCAAAACATTGCAGCGTGTAGCGGGTCACGTCGTAGCCTCGCGCCACCGATATTTTTTTGATGGCATTGGCCATCTGCTG
>JANOAP010000314.1:0-2713 GCA_031411175.1 Rhodoferax sp.
CAAAGGCAGAAAAGAAGTTTTACGACCTCCACCCTGGATTGCACGCCTGGTTCACTGCTGAAAGTCGCCGCGAGCAGTTGATTGCCCGTACCGATCAAGGGCACTATTTTTGGGAATTGCGTTCCTGCGCCTATTGGGAAGAATTCCTGCTACCCAAGATCATCGTTCCGGCGATTGCTGCAACACCTATGGCGGCGGTTGATCAGACGGGATATTTCAGCAATAACAAAAGCACAATTTTCCTTCCGCCGTCCGCAGCCCTTGCCGCTACTTGTGTGAATTCCGCCATTGCCGCATGGCTGGCAGTGCAGACCTTCGCCACCAAGCAAGGTGGCTTCTTCGACTTTGAACCACGGTACTCAGGGCAAATTCCAATTCCCTCTGCGAACAACGCGCAGATTGCTGTGATTGAGTGCATCGTGGCGGCAGTCACCGTTGGCATCAACCGCCCAGAATTCGAACGCCTCCTCAACGGCCTGGTCTACGAACTCTTCTTTTCCGAAGACCTGCACGCCAAAAACATCCACCTGTTCGATGCCTGTACCGCAGCGGGCATCCAGAGCGGCATGGACGCGCAGGCCAAAGCTGCAGAAATTTTCCATCCCCGCCACCCCATCTACGGCCAGTTGTTTGAGCTGCAAACGCTGGAGGTCGTGCGCCTGATTGAAGGTGAGGCATGAAATAGGCCGCTAGACCACGTGGAATGTTCGTGAGCAGCTATTAAATACATAGTAAGTACGTAGTGTGAACAAAAGGGAGCGTTATGAATAAAAGAGCCAAAGCGGCCACAGAACCCGCAAACCACATCGCCGTCTTCCAGGAAACCACCATCCGCCGTGTCTGGCACAACGAGGAATGGTGGTTTGCCATTGTTGACGTGGTGGGTGTGCTCACCGACTCAGTGCAGCCTGAAGGCTACGTGAAAGACCTGCGCCGTCGTGACCCGGAGTTGGCCAAAGGGTGGGGGCAAATTGCCACCCCCCTTGCTGTGAAGACGGCGGGCGGTGCGCAGCGCGTCAATTGCGCCAACACCGAAGGGCTGTTCCGCATCATCCAGTCCATCCCGTCGCCCAAAGCCGAACCCTTCAAGCGCTGGCTGGCACAGGTGGGCTACGAGCGGGTGAAGGAAATCGAAAACCCCGAGCTTGCCAGCGCCCGCGCCCGCGAGTTGTATCAGGCCAAGGGCTATCCGCAGGCATGGATCGAGAAGCGGTTGCGCTCCATCTCTGTGCGCGGGGAGCCGACCGACGAGTGGAAAGCGCGGGGCGTGGCTGAGGGGAAGGAATACTCCATCCTGACCGCAGAAATCGCCCGCGCCACCTTTGGCGTGACACCCGGCGAACACAGCCAACTCAAAGGCCTGGATGTGGTGAAGACCGGCAACAACCTGCGCGACCACATGACCGACTTGGAGCTGATTTTCACCATGCTGGGCGAAGCCAGCACCACTGAGATTGCCCGCCGCAGCGATGCGCTGGGCTTTGATGAAAACCGTACTTCCGCCAAAGAAGGTGGAAAAATTGCCGGTAACGCCCGCAAAGCGTTGGAAGCCAAAACGGGTAAGAAGGTGGTGAGTAAAGCCAACTATTTGGCCGCGCCAACCACGCCCGATCTGTTGGCAGACATTGCACCAGTCCAACCGGCCAAACCCAAAGCCCGTGCCCGTGCGAAGCCGCCCAAGGGCGGCGGATCGTGAGAATCAAGACCCTCAGCCTCACCGACTTTCGCGCCTTCCCCGGCCCGGCACCCACCACGTTTGAGCTGGATGGCAAGAACTTGCTGGTTTATGGGGAGAACGGGAGTGGGAAGAGTTCGCTGTTTCATGCGCTGCGAGGAATGTTCAGCTACGACACACCGCCCAATCTGCTGAACCTGCGCAATTCGTTTTCGGGTGCCGGCATCGGCAGTGTCCGGGTTCAGGTCGTTTTTGACGACACCTCTTTCGCTGATTGGGAGGTAGGGGCAAGCGCGAAACCAGCACGTTTGGGGTTTGCCCATCCAGAGCCTGTTGGGCCGTTTGTCGTGCCGATTCACCCAGGACATAGCGTGCCGAAAAATAGCGACGTTACGGAAGCCGCCAAGTTCAGTGCCATGTTGGATTACCGCAGCTTGCTGAACACCAACTACAAGCATGGTGATGGTGCAATCAACTTATTCGAACCCATAGTGGCGGAGTTGCTGGCTGGATTTGTGGATTTGGCGACCAACAGAACGATTTGGGAGTTGTGGCAGGCAGTAAAGCGGAACCTGCCAGCCATCAATACTTCCACACAGATCGGCAATGCCCTCAGCGCCTGTGGCCAATTTAACGCTGCCATGAAGCGCGCTATTGCACTACTCTTGCCCGAAGCTCAGGCCATTTTGCAGCGGCTTTGCCCGAATGGACTGCAGCTTGTGGACTTGCCGTTTCAAGGTGTGCGGTATAACGGCGCAAAGGCTTCGCGCGACAAAGCCTATGTGGACAAAGAGATAGGCCTTCAAATTTCCTTTCGAGGCATGGACGTAGATAGGCCGCAGAACTACCTGAACGAAGCCCGCTTATCGGCCCTCGGACTGGCACTTTATCTTGGTGCTCGACTCGCATGCACCCCGCAGACCACGCAGCACTTGAGACTGCTGGTATTGGATGATGTGCTGGTCGGGCTGGACCACTCGAATCGCTTGCCTGTGTTGGACGTTTTGAAAACTCATTTCTCGGAATGGCAGATCGTCT
>JANOAP010000315.1:0-3031 GCA_031411175.1 Rhodoferax sp.
GCACCTGTCGGCCAAGGTGCGCACCTTTATCGACTTCATGGCCGAGCACTTCACCAAGATGGATTACGAGCGTAAGTGGACCGGGCGCATGGGCGTCTATTGACCGAATGCAGTGCGCATGACCCGAACCCTGAACACCGACGTGCTCATCGCTGGCGGCGGCCCGTGTGGCCTGATGCTGGCCAACGAGTTGGGGCGCCGTGGCGTCAGTTGCCTGCTGGTGGATTCAAAACCCGATACGGCTTTCAACCCACAGGCCAACGCCACCCAGGCCCGCACCATGGAGCATTTCCGCCGACTGGGTTTTGCGGCCGAAATCCGCTCGCTGGGCCTGCCACCTGACCACCCCACCGATATTGCCTACTTCACGCGCTACACCACCCACGAGCTGGCGCGGCTGCAATTGCCGACTGCCGCGCAGGCCGTACAAAACATCAGGGGCCTGGTTGGCTCCTGGAGCGCCGCTGAACTACCGCACCGGGTTTCACAGAAGTTTGTGGAAGCCACCTTGCGCCGACACGCAGAGGTTTTACCCGGTGTAGACGTGCGCTATGGCTGGGCACTGGAAGCCTTTGAAGATACCAGCGCGCAGGTCAACGCCCGGGTGCGCCCCACCGCAGGTGGCGAACCGGTCACCGTCAACGCCAGGTACCTCGTTGGGGCCGACGGCCCACGCAGCATGGTGCGCAACCAGTTGGGCATTGCATGGGGTGGTGGCAGCGGCATCAAACGCGAGTTCATGGGCGGCAAGATGTTTGCGGTGTACCTGCGTGCGCCCGCGTTTTACGACGTGGTCCCGCACCCGCGTGCCTGGATGTATGTGTCGGTCAATCCGCAGCGCCGTGCCTTCATGGCAGCGGTGGACGGCAAAACCGAGTTCGCTTTCCATGCCGCCGTGCACGAGGGCGAGGACGCTGAGGGCTGGACGGCCGATGATGCGCGCCGGATCTTTGCGCAGGCTTTGGGCACTGAAATTCCCACCGAGGTGCTGTCTGTGGGAACCTGGATTGCCGGGCACTCTCTGGTGGCGGAGCAGTTTCAAAAAGGGCGTGTTTTCATCGGTGGTGACGCCGCGCACCTGTTCACGCCCACCGGTGGCCTGGGCTACAACACAGCCGTAGAAGACGCCGTGAATCTGGGCTGGAAACTGGCCGCCGTGATCCGGGGCCAATCGTCCGGGGTGCTGCTGAACAGCTACGAGGTTGAGCGCAAACCGCTGGCCCAGCGCAACACCGGCTACGCCCGTCAGTTCGCTGACTCGGTGGGCCTGTTCACCGCATTGCCGCTGCTGGAGCAGGGGGGTGAGGCCGGGCGGGCCGAGCGGCTGCGCGCCGCTGACCACCTGAACGCCCATGTGCGGCTGGAGTTCAACATTCCCGGCGTGACGTTTGGGGGGCGTTATGACGCTTCTCCGCTGATCGTCAAAGACGGGACGACCCCACCGGACGATGTGCCCAACAGCTATGTGCCCACCGCCTGCCCAGGTGGGCGCCCTCCCCATGCGTGGCTGGAAGATGGCTCGTCGCTGTACGACCGCTTCGGTTTTGAGTGGACGTTGCTGGTTCTGGGGCACAACCCGCCAGGTGTGGATGCCTTCACGGCCTGCGCCGCGGCACACAGGCTGGACCTTGCCGTGGTGCGGCTGGCTTTGCCACACCTGCTAGCACTGTTTGAGGCACCGCTGGTCCTGATCCGGCCCGATCAGATCGTGGCGTGGCGCGGTCACAGCGACGCACCCGCGAGTGAGGTCATGCGGCAGGTGTGCGCATTCGTGCGATGAACACGCCATGCCCACTGAAACGGCCGTTTTCACAAGGAAATAGCTCTAAAATAGGGCTACAGACCGCATGGAATGGCCTTGATAAGCTATTGTTTTTATAGTAACAATCCATACCCCGACTCCCACCCCAACAACCCACAAAAGCCCCTCATGAGCAACACCCCATCTCGTACCGGCCTCCAGCTTCGCTCCCTTGTCAAACCGGCAGGCGAGCTTGAAATCTCGCTGGTCAGCATCCCCACGCCCGCCCCCGGGCCGGACGACGTCATCGTGCGCATTGAGGCGTCACCGCTGAACCCGTCAGACATTGGGCTGCTGTTCGGCGCGGCCGACATTGGCACGGTCAAGGCATCGGGCACACCCGCCAACCCGGTGGTCACCATGAGCATCCCGGCGCGGGCCATGGGGGCCATGGCCGGGCGGATGGGCCAGTCCATGCCCGTGGGCAATGAAGGCGCGGGCGTTGTGGTGGAGGCTGGCACCTCACCCGCTGCCCAGGCGCTTCTGGGCAAGACCGTGGCCGTGCTGGGCGGGGCCATGTACTCGCAATACCGCAGCCTCAAGGCCGACCAGTGCCTGCTGTTGCCCGAAGGCACCACGGCGGCTGAAGGTGCCTCGTGCTTTGTGAACCCGCTCACAGCGCTCGGCATGGTGGAAACCATGCGGATGGAGGGCCACAAGGCCCTGGTGCACACGGCCGCGGCCTCCAACCTGGGGCAAATGCTGAACCGCATCTGCATCAAGGACGGCATTGCCCTGGTCAACATCGTGCGCAAGCCCGAGCAGGAAGCCGTGTTGCGTGCCCTGGGTGCCCAACACGTCTGCAACCAAGGCTCGCCGACCTTCATGGAAGACCTGACCCAAGCACTGGTGACCACCGGTGCCACCCTGGCGTTTGATGCCACCGGCGGCGGCAAGCTGGCCGGGCAGATTCTGACCTGCATGGAGGCCGCGCTGAACCGCACCGCCAAAGAGTACAGCCGCTACGGCTCCACCACGCACAAGCAGGTGTATCTCTACGGCGGCCTGGACACCAGCCCCACCGAGTTCAATCGCGCCTTTGGCATGGCCTGGGGCATGGGCGGCTGGCTGCTGTTTCCGTTTCTGCAAAAGGCAGGACCGGCCACGGCTGAGGCCCTGCGCCAGCGTGTGGTGGCTGAGCTGAAAACAACGTTTGCCAGCCACTACGCCGAAGAGATTTCACTGGCCGAGGCGTTGCAGCCGACCGCCATCGCCGTGTACGGTGCACGC
>JANOAP010000316.1:0-3726 GCA_031411175.1 Rhodoferax sp.
TGCGTGAAGTGCTCATTGAATCTGCGCGCACCACGGCCATGCTGTTCACGCTGCTGATCGCGGCTACCATCTTCGCCAATTTTGTGAACTTCACGTCTCTGCCGGGCGACTTGAAGAGTTGGATCACCGGACAAGGATTTCCGCCCATCATGGTGATTGGTGCCATGATGCTGATCTACATCGTGCTGGGTACCGTGATGGAGGAACTCACCATGGTGCTGTTGACCATTCCGCTGTTCTTCCCTATCGTCATGGCGCTGGGGTTCGACCCGGTGTGGTTTGGCGTACTCATCGTGATGATCGTACAGATCGGTCTTATCTCGCCGCCAGTCGGCATGAACCTGTTTGTGATCAATGCCCTGCTGCCAGGCGTAGGACTGGGTCAGATCTTCCGCGGCTGCTGGCCTTTTGTCGCCATGATGATTGTTGCCTTGGTCATCCTTTTGATGTTCCCGCAGTTGAGCCTGTGGCTGCCGTCTCTAATGAAATAGCGGGGGGCGTTGCCGCGTGAATCACCCGCTGCGGATACGGTATCGAAATCTGATGCGCGCGCAGTGATTTGAGAATGTCCAGATTGATCAGCGAGCGCAAATTGAGGCTGCCGTTTTCCGGGTCGGCCAGCCAATAGCTGATAGTGAACTCCAGCCCGTCTGCACCAAAGGCCGACAGGGCCACCGATGGCGCCGGCTCTTTCAGCACGCGGTCCTGATTCATGGCAGCGTCGGCCAGCACACGGATGACCAGATCGACATCGCTGTCATAGCCCACTGACACAACGGTAGCTTGCGCCACGCTGGGGTCAGCCAGTGACAGGTTCTCGACCCGGTTGGTCACCAGCATTTCATTGGGCACGATGGACTCCCGCCCCACCACCGAGCGGATAACGGTGTAGCGGGCATTGATGTCGGTAATGCGCCCTTCGAAATTATCGACCTTGACGTTGTCGCCGATGCGCAGGCTGCGCTCGGTCAGAATCACAAAGCCGCTCACGTAGTTGGACGCCAGCTTTTGCAGGCCCAGCCCAATGCCCACGCCAATGGCACCACCCAATACGGAAAGCGCCGTCAAGTCAATACCGACCGCCGTCAGTGCAACGATCAGGCCCACAAACATCAGCAAGGCACGCAGGGCATTGCTGATGGCCTTGCGCACGGACAGCTCGGCGCCCGTGGCGGACTTGAGCAACCGCCCCTCAATGGCCGAAGAAATCCACAGCGTCAGGATTAGCACCAGCCCGGCGGTCAAACCGCCTTCAATGATGTTGCGCACTGAGAGCCGCGCCGCGCCCACCTTCCAGGAGACCTGGTCGGCTTCTTCCAGCAGCACCGGCAACAGGCCACTTACCCACAGCACCATCGCGATCCAGGCCACCCATGAAATCGTGCGCTCCAGCGCGCGCACCAGCCTGGACTGGTCGAAGGCGACCTGCAACACCTTGACGCCAATGCGGATGGCCACCAGCGCCACCATAGCCGGTATGACGATATGGAACACAGCCAACGGCACGCGTTGCGCCAACAGGCCGCGTGCCGCATACGCCAGACTCAACAGCACCAGCGGAAACAGCACACCATCGACCAGACGCTGCCCAAACAGTATGGATTTCTCATCCGGTGTCCCAGCAGCCTTGCGCACCAGCCACACCAGACACCAGCCCAATCCCACGCACACGGCCATGACCGCCAGCTCGGTCAGCGCCGTGGGGCGGGTAAGCGCGGTAATCCAGTTTTCGAAATCGTTGATGGGGGGGGCTGCAATCGCGGTCTTTGCCATGACTTTCTGTTAACTCTTCTCTATCCCGGATGTCTGTTCGATGTCTGTCGGATATCGGTCAAATGTCCGCCAATACCCTGATGTGCGCCTCCACACTGCGGCCAAGAGCGCTCAAGTTATAGCCCCCCTCCAGACAGGACACAATGCGTTTGCTGGCGTGGCGCCGGGCTACATCCTTGATGCGGTCGGTGATCCACGCGTAATCCTGCTCCACCAGCCCAAGCTGGCCCAGATCATCGTCCCGGTGGGCGTCAAAACCAGCGCTGATGAAGATCATTTCAGGTGCGTGTTCTTCAAGGCGGGGAATCCAGTGGGTCTCGATCAAGTCGCGCACAGCCAAACCCTTGGTGTAGGCGGGTATCGGCAGGTTGACCATGTTGCTGGCCCCCGACGTGGAACCGCCATAGGGGTAAAACGGGTGCTGGTAAAAGCTCACCATCAGGATGCGCTCATCACCCGCCACGATGTCTTCCGTGCCGTTGCCATGGTGAACATCAAAATCCACAATGGCCACGCGTTTCAGTCCGTGGCGCTCCAGCGCATATTTGGCCGCCACCGCGACGTTGTTGATAAAGCAGAAGCCCATGGCCTTGTCGCGGCAGGCATGGTGACCTGGCGGCCTGACGGCGCAGAAAGCGTTTTCCATCTCACCCGCCATGACCGCATCGGTCGCCGCCAGGGCAGCCCCCGCGCCACGCAGAATCGCGTCCCAGGTGCTGGCGTTCATGGCCGTGTCCGGATCAATCTGCGCGTGGCTCGGGCCACCGGCCTCTATTTCTTCCTTGAGGCTGTCGCTGAGGCCGCGCAAAGACGCCACATGCATGCGGCCGTGTGCCAGCTCAACATCAACCAGAGACGCCGAGGGGGCCTCGCGCCGGTCCAGCGCATCGCCCACGCCGGTGATCAGCAGGCGGTCTTCAATGGCATCGAGCCGCTCAGGGCATTCGGGGTGCCCGCGTCCCATTTCATGCTTCCAGCAATCACGGTGGGTAAAGTATCCGGTCTTGTTCACGATGCGCCTCAATGCCTCTGAAATTAGGTTAACGTCATGCCATGGATGCACAACAAAAGCTCAAGTCTCTGGTTGATCAGCTTAACACGGTGATCGTTGGCAAACCCGTACAGATCAGGGATTGCGTGGCCTGCCTGCTGGCCGACGGACACCTGCTGATTGAAGACGTTCCTGGCGTCGGTAAAACCACCCTGGCCCATGCCCTGGCACGCACTTTTGGCCTGCAATTTTCAAGAGTGCAGTTCACATCAGACCTGATGCCCAGCGATCTGTCCGGCGTGTCGATTTACGAGCGCGGCAAAGAGGCTTTTGTGTTTCACCCCGGCCCCATCTTTGCCCAGGTCTTGTTGGCTGACGAGATCAACCGCGCCAGTCCCAAGACCCAAAGTGCGCTGCTGGAAGCCATGGAAGAAAAGCAGGTCACGGTGGAAGGGGAAACCCGTGCGCTGCCCTCGCCTTTCTTCGTCATCGCCACGCAAAACCCGCATGACCAGCTCGGCACCTATGCCCTGCCGGAGTCTCAGCTGGACCGCTTCCTGATGCGGATCTCGCTGGGCTACCCGGACCGCGCTGCCGAGCGGGCGTTGCTGGCCGGCAATGACCGACGTGACATGTTGGATGCCTTGCAAAGCCTGCTGTCACCGGCGGAGATGGCAGCACTTCAGCGGCAGGTGCTGGCAGTCCATGCCGCAGACCCTTTGCTCAACTACGTGCAGGACCTGATCGCGGCCAGCCGCAGTGGCAAATGGTTCCTGCAGGGCCTGAGCCCGCGTGCCGGTATTGCGGTCATCCGCGCGGCCAAAGCACAAGCGCTTTTGAGCGGGCGTGACTATGTTGCCCCTGACGACGTGCAGACGATCTTGCCGCAAGCCATTGCGCACCGGCTGATCCCGGTGGGCGATGCCGGGCGCGGCTCGGTCGAGCAGGTCCGCGCCATGCTG
>JANOAP010000317.1:0-1659 GCA_031411175.1 Rhodoferax sp.
CCCAAGGTCAGTGAGTTGAAAATCAGCGACGACGAGTTGATCGAAAGCATCGAGCAAAACCAGCTGCGGCTGATGAAAGAGCGTGGCTCCGACCTGACGCTGTTCAGCCCGCGCGCCAGCTTCATGGCGCACCACATTGGCGACTTCAATGTGTCCAGCACCTGGGCGGCGATTTGCAATGAGCTGTGCTACCGCGTCAGCCAGCTCTTCCCCGACAACTTCATCCCTGCTGCCATGCTGCCGCAAAGCCCCGGCGTGGATCCCAAAACCTGCATCCCTGAGCTGGAAAAATGCGTGAAGGAATACGGCAACGTCGGCATCAACCTGAACCCCGACCCCAGCGGTGGCCACTGGACTTCACCGCCGCTCTCCGACAAACACTGGTACCCCATCTACGAAAAAATGGTGGAGTACGACATCCCCGCCATGATCCACGTGTCAACCAGTTGCAACGCGTGTTTTCATACCACGGGCGCGCATTACCTGAACGCCGACACCACGGCCTTCATGCAGTGCCTGACCAGCGACTTGTTCAAAGACTTCCCCACGCTGCGCTTTCTGATTCCGCACGGCGGCGGCGCGGTACCGTACCACTGGGGCCGTTTCCGGGGCCTGGCGCAAGAGCTGAAGAAGCCCTTGCTGGAAGAGCACTTACTCAACAACATTTTCTTTGATACCTGCGTCTACCACCAGCCCGGTATTGACTTGCTCAACACCGTGATCCTGGTAAAAAACGTGCTGTTTGCCAGCGAGATGATTGGGGCCGTGCGCGGCATCGACCCGCAGACCGGCAACTACTACGACGACACCAAACGCTACATCGAAGCGTCCAAAATTCTGAGCGATGCCGATCGCTATCAAATCTACGAAGGCAACAGCCGCCGCGTGTTCCCGCGTCTTGACGCTGCGCTCAAGGCAAAAAACCAGTAAGAGGAGTTCATCATGTACGAATTAGGCGTTGTATACCGCAACATCAAACGCGCAGACCGCGCAGCCGCCGACGGCCTGGCCGCATTGGGCTCTGCCACGGTGCATGAGGCCATGGGCCGTGTCGGCCTGCTCAAGCCCTATATGCGCCCCATCTACAGTGGCCAGCAGGTGTCCGGCACGGCGGTCACCGTGTTGCTGCACCCTGGTGACAACTGGATGATGCATGTGGTGGCCGAGCAGATTCAGCCCGGCGACATCGTGGTGGCTGCGCTCACGGCGGAATGCACCGATGGCTACTTTGGCGACCTGCTGGCCACCAGCTTCCAGGCGCGGGGTGCCCGTGCCCTCGTCATCGATGCCGGTGTACGCGATGTGAAAGAACTGCAGCGCATGGGCTTCCCGGTGTGGAGCAAAGCCATCTCCAGCAAGGGCACCATCAAGGCCACCATTGGGTCGGTCAACATCCCCGTGGTCTGTGCCGGCATGTTGGTCACGCCTGGTGACGTGATCGTGGCGGACGACGACGGTGTGGTCTGTGTGCCTGCCGCACGGGCTGTTGCCACGCTGGAAGCCGCGCAACACCGCGAGAGTTTTGAAGGCGAAAAACGCGCCAAACTTGCCGCCGGGGTGTTGGGGTTGGACATGTACAAGATGCGCGAGCCGCTGGAAAAAGCCGGTCTCAAATACATTGACTGAAAGCCCGCCATGAGCAAACCCACAGACAAGACA
>JANOAP010000318.1:0-8745 GCA_031411175.1 Rhodoferax sp.
CTGCCGCCGGATCGATCTTCTGGTCGCGCAGCAGGCCTGCGATGGCAAGGTGCCAGATGCCGCCCTGCCCCGTGCCCGAGGCCTTGAACTTGCCCGGGTTGGCCTTGATGGCGGCAAGCAATTCGTTCACCGTTTTGTACGACGCGTCAGCACGCACCTGCACGCCCGCCGGGTCGGCATTGACCAGGCCCAGTGGCGTGTACGACGCGCCCGACAACTCGGTCAGACCTTGCCAATGCATCATGCCGATCTCGACCGTGGCCATGCCGATGGTGTAACCATCCGGTGCCGCCGATGCAATGGCTGAATGCCCCACCACACCACTGCCACCGGTACGGTTCACCACGGTCACGGGCTGGCCAATGTCTTTTTCGAGCAGGCTTCCTATGATGCGGGCCGTGGCGTCAGTACCGCCGCCCGCGCCCCAGGGCACGATGAGCGTTACGGGGCGCGTCGGGTAGCCTTGGGAAAACACGGACGAAGCCGACAACGCGAGCGTGATGCCCATCAGGGTACCTGTGGCATAGGCCACAAATGAACGACGGGACTCCTGGCTGCGACGGGTTTGCACTTTCATGAACTTGTCTCCTGTGAATCATTGCGAATTAATCGGACGGGGTAGCGTAGCGCGGTCTTCGCGTTCTGGCATTAGGGTGAACCATACTATCGTATGACGATTGATGCGTCGCCCGGGCCACTGCGAAACGTCGCTAAGATGGACGATCAAAGGAAAACCATGTTTCAAAACAATCTGATGACGGGTCAGCGCATTCTGGTCACCGGGGGTGGCACGGGTCTTGGCAAAGCCATGGCTGAAAAATTTCTGACTCTGGGTGCTGACATTGCCATTTGTGGCCGGCGCAAAGGCGTGTGCGATGAAACCGCTGCCGTCTGGCGCGCGCAGTTTCCGCAGCGTCGCATCGACACCTTTGGCGTGGACATCCGCATTGCACAAAACGTGGAAGACATGGTGAGCGAGCTGTTTGCCACAGGCGGCCTCACCGGTCTGGTCAACAACGCTGCAGGCAACTTCATCTCACCCACCGAAAGCCTCACACCGCGCGGGTTTGATGCCATTGCGGGCATTGTTTTTCATGGCTCGTTTTATGTCACGCAGGCTATTGGCAAGCGCTGGGTTGAAGAGGCCAAGTCCGGCAAATGGCAACGCGGCCAGCCGTTTCGCAGCGTGATGAGCATCATCGTGACCTGGGTTGACAACGGCGGCCCGTATGTGGTGCCGTCGGCCATGAGCAAGGCTGGCATCGAAGTCATGACCAAGTCACTGGCGGTGGAATGGGCGCGCTATGGCATTCGCCTGAACACCATTGGCCCCGGCGAGATCCCCACGGAAGGCATGAGCAAACGGCTGAACCCCGGCGAAGAGCCGGGTGCCCACAGCAAAAAGCGCAACCCCATGGGCCGAACCGGCGACATGAGTGAGCTGCAAAACCTGGCGTCGTTCCTGATGGCCCCCGGCCAGTGCGACTGGCTCACCGGCCAGAGCATCATGATGGACGGAGGCAGTGCGTTGGCCACCGGCGGCAATTTTTACGAGTTGCGTGAATGGAGCGATACCGACTGGCTGGAGGCGCGTGCACGCATTGAGGCTCAAAACAGCAAAGACAAGGCGCAACGATAGGCCCATGTCTGATAGAAACGTCCTCACGGCCCGGTTGATCGCCCTGGTCGGGATGATGGTGCTGGCGCACATTGCATTCACCGGTGGGCGTGTCACGCTCACGCTCTACGCCATCAAGCTGCACGCGCCCACCCTGGTGGTGGGGCTGCTGGTCAGCTTGCTGTCGATAGTGCCCATGTTTTTATCGGTCCACATGGGGCGCTGGACGGATCGCGCGGGGGTCTTCAAACCCAGCCTGATGTCGTTGATCATCATGGTGGCGGGCATCTTGCTGCCCGCGCTTCAAGCTTCCGTGACCCTTTTGTGCATCGCCAGCGTCATGCTGGGCAGCGGTTTCATGTTGATCCATGTCGCCATCAATAACGCCGTGGGGCATGCCTGCACAGCGGCCCATCGGCCCCAGGCGTTTGGCATTCTTGCCCTGGGGTTCTCTACGTCCAGCATCCTTGGCCCCGTGATCTCCGGCTTCACGATTGACCATGTGGGCCATGCGGCCACCTTTGTGACGCTCTCCGTTTTTCCGGCACTGGCGCTGGCTGTTCTGCTGCTTACCCGGCGCCATAGCCAGCCCAATGCGCCACACGTGTTGCCGCCAGTGGGCGCCCGCGTGATGGACTTGCTGCGCGATCCCCCCATGCGCGCGGTCTTTGTGCTCAGCGGGCTGTTTTCCATGGGCTGGGACATGTTCTTTTTCATGACACCCGTACAGGGCAGCCGCATTGGCCTGTCGGCCTCGGCCATTGGCGTCATCATGGGCACATTTGGCGCAGCCACCTTCATCGTCCGGCTGGCCATGCCCTGGCTTTCACGGCGCGTGAGCGAATGGCAGACGCTGACCTTTGCGCTGGGTGCCACCGCGTTTGTGTACCTGTTGTTTCCGCTGTTCACAGCACTGCCTGTTTTGCTGGTGTTGGCGTTTTTTCTGGGCCTGAGCCTGGGCACGGCACAGCCGATGGTGCTGAGCCTGATTCACAGAGCGGCACCTCCAGGCCGCACCGGCGAAGCCGTGGGCGTGCGCGGAACCCTGATCAACGCCAGCCAGGTTTTCATGCCCATTCTGTTTGGCGGGTTGGGCACGGCGGCCGGTTTGGTGCCAGCGTTCTGGGTGCTGGCTGCGATTTTGTCGGTGGGCGGTGTGTACTCCAGCAGGCGCAAAGCACTGGCGGGCTAAACCATTTGAGTGACCCGGGCAACTCTGCGACATATTGCCCAATCCAGAAATCGGGTGTCCGCTCGCACCTGCGACTCTCAAAATGCCGATAACTGCGAAATCCAGGCGGGGTGGTGTCCTACACGCTTTGACGGCTCCTGCCGATAGCAGGGATCAGCTTGCGGTTTTAAAGTTCAGCCATCGGTTGCATGCCAGGCCTGCCCGGCAAACCGAGAACTGAGTTCAATCGCGTCCCACCCCCAACTTCACCGGAGATTCACATGACCTTTCAAACGACAATTCGCACCGCCCTCATCGCCACCACCACAGCGGCATTCCTGCTCACGGCCGCAGGCTGCGCCGTCAGCCGCGGCCAGGAAACCGTGGGTGCCTACGTGGACGACACGGGCATCACCACACTTGTTAAATCACGCTTCATCGAGAACAAAGAGGTGGACGCGGCAGCCATCAGTGTGGAGACCCTGAACGGCACGGTGATGCTGTCTGGTTTTGCCAAGAACGCGAACGAGAAGACTACCGCAGGCAACATTGCCCGTGGCGTGAAAGGCGTGAAAATGGTCAAGAACGAGATCTCTGTTCGCCCTTGAACCGGGTTTGACCCCGGCCCAACCAGGCAGGCCCTAAATCGGCGCAAAGCCTTCAACCCCCTGGGTTTGAAGGCTTTTTTTTGTCAGGCATCTGCGCACCAACATGCGCCAGACCACGCTGGCGCGCCAATGCCACCTGGCGCTGACGTTCGGCAAAGCCACGCTTTTGCCCCTCGGTCTTGGCATCAAAACACTGCGGGCAACTGATGCCCAACTCGTACTTGGGCGAGGCGCGATCGGCGTCCCCTACCGGATGACGGCACGAACGGCACAGCTCAAATCCACCAGGCTTCAGGCCGTGGCCTACCGACACCCGTTCATCAAACACAAAACAGTCGCCAGCCCACAGGCTTTGGGCTTCGGGCACGGTCTCCAGATACTTGAGGATGCCACCCTCCAGGTGGTAGACCTCGTCATAGCCTCGCATCTTCAGCAGCGCAGTGGATTTTTCACAGCGGATGCCACCGGTGCAAAACATCGCCACTTTGGGTTTTTTGCCACCCGCAGCCTGCAGCGCGCCGCCCTCGCCTTCCTGGGCCGCTACCCATTCGGGCAAGTCGGCAAAGGTTTTGACGTGCGGGTCAATGGCACCCTCGAAGCTGCCGATGGCCACCTCGTAATCATTGCGGGTGTCTACCAGCACCACGTCAGGGTCGCTGATCAGCGCGTTCCAGTCTTGCGGCTTTACATAGGTGCCCGCCATCAGCGTAGGGCTGACACCGGGCACGCCCAAGGTGACAATTTCTTTTTTTAGACGCACTTTCAGGCGCAAAAACGGGGGTGCATCGGCCCACGATTCTTTGTGCGTCAACAGGGCCAGGCGGGCGTCCGATCGCAAGTGGGCCAGCACAGCATGCACGCCGTCCGGCAGACCGGCAATGGTGCCGTTGATGCCCTCGCTGGCCAGCAGCAGGGTGCCCTTGACCTGATTGGCCTCGCACACGGCCAGCAGCGGGGCTTGCAGGTCGGCAAAGTCGGGAAGCGCCACAAATTTGTAGAGGGCGGCGGTGAGGTAACGATCCATGGTGTCAATGGTACCCAAGCTCACAGCGCATGCACTTGCCGCATATCAGGCTCGCGCAGCCAGGCTGCAAATTCATCAGCCAACTGCGTGCTGGAGCTGACCGCCGTGGTCCAGGCGCGCACGCGCCCGGTCAGGTCGTTGCCGTAATGCGTGAAGTCGTTGCGGTCGGGCAATTTGCCGTTAGGCAGTGACTTCACCCAGTCCGGGTTGGGTGCCAGCAGCAGCATGGTGTCCAGATGGTGGGTGGCCTTATGGCGCCACGTCAGGCTTTTGTCCAGCCAGCCGGGCACCACGGCCTTCTGGAAATGCGGGTAGAGCACCAGTTGGCTATGATTTTGGCCGCTAGCCCCCGTGGAATCGACTTCACCAGCTATTGAATGCATAGCAACCGCTTTGTCATGGCTGTAATTGAGGTGCAGGTGGTAGTCAATAATGCCGCCATCCCAGTAGGCGCCAGGCGGTGCGCCGGGAATGTCGTGCACAGACTTCAGCACAAACGGGATTGAGCAACTGGCCTGAAGCGCGCTCATAAAGTTTTGGCCGGTCAACGCCACCTGCCGCGTCCGGTAGTCGTTCGTATTAAATGGCAGAGATGCCTTGCCCGCCGAAAACACCACGCGCTCCAGCCAGGCACCCATGGCCTTGCGGTGAACGCTGTTGGTGATAAATGCACCCAGGTAACCCAAAGGCGTGCGCAGCCGTTGTTCGCGGCTCAGAATATGCCGTCCGCGCGACGTGACAATATGCAGCCGCAAGCGTGGGTGTTGCAACACCTCTTGCACCCGGCCGCCATAAAAGTCTTCCAGACTTTGGCCAAAGCGCTCGCTGACAAACTGGGCCGATGGCCGCTTTTCACCGGGCTGTAACCCATAGTGCTGGTGGATGTAGTCATGCGCCAGCCGCTTGAAAGCCGCTACCGGGTCATTCAGGCAAGCCGTGGCCATGCGCCACGCCCCAATCGAAGCGCCCACCAGATGAACATCGTGCTGTGAAGATGCCAGCCAGTGCCCGAAAAGAAACTGATCCAGCGGCCCGAGGATCAGCCCCTTGGGGCCACCCGCTGCGCCGGGAATGGTACCCACATCGGCGGGCCGCAAACCGTTCTTTTCGATGTATTGCCGGGCGACAGGGCCGGCGTAAAGACGCAGCGCTTGCATGAAACGGTGCTGCCCCGGCGCTAAATCAGCGGTTTGCCGGGCGTCTGGGCGGTCCAGTCAATCGGGTCCTGTTGCAAGACCATATCGATGTCGAGTTCCAGCACTTCGCCCACTTCTCCGGGAAAAGTCACGGCCAGCGCGCGCTGCGTCAAACCGGCTTCTTTGGCGCGCGCGCGCCAAGTGGCGAGATGGATGACACCGGCCAGTGGCTCATAAACGTCATTTTCGAAGGGCGCGCATTGGTGCTCCAGCGCGTCCACAATGGGCTGGGGGAACTGCCATTTACGCGCATACCCGGCGCTCACCTCGGCATAGCTGTACCCCAGAACCCGCATTTCGGCGCGGTACCTGCCCAAGTCCAGCGGCGAGATTTCCTGGTTCAATTCCGCAATTTTTTCCGGCATCGCGATATGAAGCGCGAGTTCACCCACGGCGTGAATCAGACCGCAGGTGAATCCAGCTTGCTGGTTCTGACGCACCACGCCAGCCAGCGACCGCGACACCTTGGCTACGTTGAGGCTGTAGTTCCAGAACTGCTGCAAATGGATGCCCGGCGGGGCCTTGAGCGAGGTGCCACTCGCAGCAGCGGCGGCCATGGAGCGCACATGACTCAGTCCCAGAATGGCCAGAGACTCCGAGACGCTGTTGATGGTTTTCGAAAGCTGGAAGAAACCGGAATTGGAGATCTGCAAAAGCCGCGTAGTCAGCGCCGGATCGGTGCTGATGAGCTGGGTGATCTTTTTCAGGTCGGGCTCATCCCGGTCAAGCTCGCTGAGCAACAGCGCCACGACTTTGGGAATGCTGGGCAGATTGAACTGCAACGCCAGTAACGCATTCAGCTCCATGACAAAAAAACCTCTCCAGACACCCAGACCCCATATTTTTATGGTGACCCAGACCACCCCCAACAACCAACATCGACCCCGGCATTATGTATCCCGCCGGGCGCGCCGCCGTTTCAGCCCTTCAGCCGTGCAAAGGCGGATGCCATTGCCGTTGATTGGGGAGCCGCATTTTGCACTGGCCCGCGCGGTCGCTGGTCCCGGGCCACGCCCTGAAAGCGGTTGTCTCCTGTATTTCGGTCGCCCTGCTCCCGTCGTGCCGGGGCAGCGCCGAGTTTCATGGTCAGCGCAATGCGCTTGCGCGCCACGTCCACTTCCACCACCTGCACCCGGACGATGTCGCCGGTTTTGACCACTTCGCGCGCGTCGGTCACAAACTTGTGGCTGAGCTGGCTGACATGCACCAGCCCGTCCTGGTGCACACCCAGGTCCACAAACGCGCCAAAGGCTGCTACGTTGCTCACCGTGCCTTCCAGCACCATGCCCTCGACCAGGTCCTTGATGTCTTCCACGCCGTCGTTGAATCGGGCCACCTTGAAGTCGGGGCGCGGGTCGCGGCCGGGTTTTTCCAGCTCGCCCAGAATATCCCTGACGGTGATCACGCCGAACTGCTCGTTGGCAAACAGCTCAGGCCGCAGGGTCTTGAGCATCTCCGCGCGGCCCATCAGCTCGGCCACCGGCTTGGCGGTGTGCGCCATGATTTTTTTGACCACCGAATAGGTCTCGGGGTGCACGCCCGTCATGTCCAGCGGGTTGTCACCACCGCGAATGCGCAAGAAACCGGCACTTTGCTCGAAGGTTTTAGCGCCCAGACCCGTCACCTGCAAAAGCTGCTGCCGGTTGTTGAACGCACCATTGGCTTCGCGCCAGCGCACGACCGCCTTGGCCACGCTACCTGACAGGCCCGAAACCCGCGAAAGCAGCGGCACGCTGGCGGTGTTGAGGTCCACACCTACCGCGTTCACGCAGTCTTCCACCACGGTCTCCAGGCTGCGCGCCAGTTCGCTCTGGTTCACGTCATGCTGATACTGGCCCACGCCAATGGATTTGGGGTCTATCTTGACCAGCTCGGCCAGTGGGTCCTGCAAACGCCGGGCAATGCTGGCCGCGCCGCGCAGGCTCACGTCCACGTCGGGCATCTCATGCGAGGCGAATTCGCTGGCGCTGTAGACAGACGCACCGGCTTCGCTGACGACGACTTTTTCAATGGGCTTGTCGGATAGCTTGGCCAGCAGCTTGATCAGATCAGCCGCCAGCTTGTCCGTCTCGCGGCTGGCGGTGCCGTTGCCTATGGCAATGAGGTTAACGCCGTGTTTTTCGCACAGCTTGCCCAGAATGTGCAGCGAGCCTTCCCAGTCCTTGCGGGGCTCATGGGGATACACGGTAGCGGTCTCCACCAGCTTGCCGGTAGCATCGACCACCGCCACTTTCACGCCGGTGCGAATGCCGGGGTCCAGCCCCATGGTGACACGCGGCCCGGCGGGTGCGGCCAGCAGCAGGTCGCGCAGGTTGTCGGCAAACACCTTGATGGCGACTTTTTCGGCGTCTTCGCGCAGCTTGGCAAACAGGTCACGTTCGGTGGACAGGCTCAACTTGACACGCCAGGTCCAGGCCACGCATTTGCGGATCAGGTCATCGGCTGCGCGGCTCTTGTGGCTCCAGCCCAGGCAAAGGGCAATGCGTGCCTCAGCCAGTGAGACCACCGGAGCAGCTACCCTTTTAATAGCTGCCTGAGCATTGTTGACGGGCGCTGTAGCCTGTTCTGGCTCTGGAATCACCAGCTTGGCATCCAGAATGTCCAGCGCTCGGCCCCGAAACACCGCCAGCGCCCGGTGCGAGGGCACACGGCCTATGGGCTCGTCGTAGTCAAAGTAGTCGCGAAACTTGGCCACGTCGGCATTGTTCTCATCCTTGCCGGTCATCAGCGTTGCTTTCAGCAGGCCTTCCTGCCACAACCATTCACGCAGGTTTTGCACCAGGGCCGGGGTTTCGGCCCAGCGTTCGCTCAAAAGGTCGCGCACACCGTCCAGCACGGCCTGTAAGGTGGAGAAATCGGGCTGCTTGTCTTCTCCCTCGACCACAGGGCGCATCGGGATCACATAGGCCTGGGCTTCGTCGGCGGGCACCCGATCGGGGTTGGCAAACAAAGCATCAGCCAGCGGCTCCAGCCCGGCCTCTTTGGCCAGTTGGCCCTTGGTGCGGCGCTTGAGCTTGAACGGCAGGTACAGGTCTTCCAGCTCCTGCTTGGTGGCGGCACCCATCAGTGAGGCCAGCAGCACCGGGGTCAGCTTGCCCTGCTCTTCAATGGCCTTGATGACCGTTTGC
>JANOAP010000319.1:0-9028 GCA_031411175.1 Rhodoferax sp.
GCCCCTGTTCGTGCAGCATGCGCGGCACCTTGTAGATGGTGTCCACGTCCCACATGGAGATCACGCCCCACTCAGCCACATTGGAAAACAGCGAAATCTTGGCGCGCTCTTCTTTGGGAATGGGCCGGTCGGCACGGCAGATCAGCGCATCAGCCTGAATGCCGATTTCGCGCAGTTGCTTGGCCGTGTGCTGCGTTGGCTTGGTCTTGAGCTCGCCTGCGGCGGCAATCCAGGGCACGTAACTCAGGTGCACAAATGCGCTGTTGTTGGGGCCAAGCTTGAGGCTCATCTGGCGCACGGCTTCCAGGAAGGGCAGGGACTCAATGTCGCCCACGGTGCCGCCGATTTCAACAATGGCCACGTCAACCGCATCAGGCGTGTCAAAGCCCGCACCGCGTTTGACGAACTCCTGAATCTCGTTAGTCACATGGGGAATCACCTGCACGGTTTTGCCCAGGTAGTCGCCACGGCGCTCCTTGTCGAGCACGCTTTTGTAGATCTGGCCGGTGGTGAAGTTGTTGGCCCGCTTCATGCGCGTTTCAACAAAACGCTCATAGTGGCCCAGGTCGAGGTCGGTTTCGGCACCGTCGTCGGTGACAAACACCTCGCCGTGCTGCAGCGGCGACATCGTACCCGGGTCTACATTGAGATAAGGGTCGAGCTTGATTAAAGTGACTTTGAGGCCCCGCGATTCCAAAATCGCTGCGAGGGAGGCTGAGGCGATTCCCTTGCCCAGGGAAGACACCACACCGCCGGTGACGAAGACAAATTTGGTCATGTCAGAGTGAGCCTTTTAAGCCCAGTGGGGTGGAAATGGAGATTATATGTTGCCCCCACGCTTGCCACTTCGTGTGCTTCGCTGCCCCCCGAGGGGACTGCCTTGCTTGGGGCGGCCCGGCGCGGCGGCCCCTGGGGCGTCTGATACATTGCTATTCATGAATGACCTTGTTGGCAAACACATAGTTCTGGGACTCAGTGGTGGCATCGCCTGCTACAAGGCAGCAGAGTTGTGCCGTGCGCTCATCAAGGAGGGCGCTACGGTTCAGGTGGTGATGACTGAAGCGGCTGAGCAGTTCATCACCCCGGTGACGATGCAGGCCTTGAGTAACCGGCCTGTGTATGGCTCACACAATGCTTCCGGTTTCGACGAGCGCGAGCGCAACGGCATGCCGCACATCAACCTGAGCCGCGAGGCTGATGCGATTCTGATCGCCCCGTGCAGCGCCGACTTCATGGCAAAACTGCTCCACGGCCGGGCCGATGATCTGCTGAGCCTGTTGTGCCTGGCGCGGCCCCTCACCGGCGGCGAGTCCGGCAAAGACAAAGCGGTGCCGCTGCTGATTGCCCCCGCCATGAACCGCGAAATGTGGGCACACCCCGCAACCCAACGCAACATGGCCCAGCTCAAGGCGGACGGCACCACCATTTTGGGCGTGGGCACCGGCGACCAGGCGTGTGGTGAAACCGGTGATGGCCGCATGCTGGAGCCCGCCGAACTGCTGGAGGACGTGATTGCTTTCTTCCAGCCGAAGCTGCTGGCCGGGCAGCATGTGCTGGTCACCGCAGGGCCTACGTTTGAGGCGATTGACCCGGTGCGCGGCATTACCAATTTGTCCAGCGGCAAGATGGGTTTTGCCATTGCCC
This sequence comes from Rhodoferax sp., assembly GCA_031411175.1. GTDB lineage: Bacteria > Pseudomonadota > Gammaproteobacteria > Burkholderiales > Burkholderiaceae_C > JANYCG01. The sequence goes on from JANOAP010000319.1 coordinate 1,645, forward strand.
GTGCAGCGCGTGAGGCCGGCGCGGATGTCACCGTGATCGCCGGGCCGGTGCACCTGCCCACGCCGCGCGGCGTGGCCCGCATCAACGTGACTTCAGCACAAAACATGCTGCAAGCCGTTACGCAGTGCGCTCAAGCAGCTACTGTTTTTGTAGCCACCGCAGCGGTGGCAGACTGGCGCCCTGCCAACGCGGCCGACCAGAAGATCAAGAAAGACGGCTCGGGTGCCGTGCCCGCTTTGGAGTTCATCGAGAACCCCGACATTCTGGCGGGCGTCGCCCAGTCGCCACGTGCCCAAAGCGGCGAATTGTTCTGCGTGGGCTTTGCCGCCGAGAGCCATGACCTGCTGGCCAACGCCCAGGCCAAACGCCTGCGCAAAGGTGTGCCCCTGCTGGTCGGCAACATCGGGCCGGCCACGTTTGGCCAGGACGACAACGCGCTGCTGCTGGTGGATGCGCATGGCACCCAAGACATACCGCGTGATTCCAAGCTCGCACTCGCTCGGAAATTGATAGCTGACATAGCCCGAAGGACAAGGGCCAGGGGCTGATTTGGCTCTGAAATCTCACAGGAATCATGAAAATTGACGTCAAAATCATCGACCAGCGCCTGGTCAGCCAGCTTCCCGCCTACGCCACCCCCGGCAGCGCGGGCCTGGACCTGCGGGCCTGTCTGGACGCCCCGCTGGTGCTGCAACCCAATGCCTGGCAACTGGTGCCCACCGGCATTGCCATCTATCTGGCCGACCCTAATTTCGCCGCGCTGATCTTGCCGCGCTCGGGCTTGGGTCACAAACACGGCATCGTGCTGGGCAACCTGGTGGGGCTGATTGACAGCGACTACCAGGGCCAGCTCATGGTCAGCGCCTGGAACCGAAGCGACGTGGCTTTCACCATCGAACCGCTCGAACGCATTGCCCAGCTCGTGATCGTGCCCGTGGTGCAGGCGCAGTTCAACGTGGTGACCGACTTCCCCGCCAGCGTGCGCGGGGAGGGCGGCTACGGGTCCACCGGCAAGGCCTGACGGCCCATGCCTGCCCCTGGCGTCCCGTTTGACCACCTGAGCCGCGCCGAGCTGGACCACCAGCTTTCGCCCAGCCGCTCTGCCAAGGACTTTCTGGCAGTTTTGGCGCGGCACGAAGCCCAGACGGCCTCACTGGATCGCCACCCTGGCCTGCACCGCATCAAAGACATTGCCTACGGAGAGTTGCCACGCCAGCGGTATGACTTGACTCTGCCCCTGCGTTGCGCGTCTCAGCCCCTAACGGGCGGCGCCATGCCTTGCCTCATGTTTGTTCACGGCGGTTTCTGGCAAGAAGGCAGCAAGGCCGGGTCGGGCTTTGCTGCCCGGGCTTGTTCCCGGCAAGGGTGGGCGCATGCCGCCGTTGGCTACACCCTGGCACCGGTGGCGAGCCTGGGCGACATCGTGGCCGAGGTGGGGCAAGCATTGCTGGCCTTGCAGCGTGAGGGTGTGCGGTACGGCATTGATCCAGACCGTATCGTGATCGCTGGTCATTCGGCCGGCGGCCACTTGTGCGCCGCCGTGCTGGCTGGCATGGCGGGCATTGAGGCCGCAGAGGCGGTGCGTGGCGCGGTCCTGATCAGTGGCGTGTACGACCTGGCTCCCGTGGCAGCGTCCTACGTCAACGATGTGGTGCGGATCAGCCAGGCCGACGTGCCCGCCTTGTCCCCGTTGTTGGCGCAACCCCAGCGAAATGCGCCCGTGCACATTGTGGTGGGGCAACAAGAGCCTGACGCCTTCCAGCACCAGTCACTGGCACTGCGGGCGGCCTGGTCACCATGGTTGAGCCGTTTGACGTTTGAGTGCCCACCCGGCCGGGATCATTTTGATGTGCTGGATGAGCTGACCCGCCCGGCCAGCCCGGTTTGGGCCGCGCTTCTGGAGATGGTTACATGATGTGCAAATAAGTGGACTTTTGCAGCGAGGCCGTAGGCCATGCCGGGATTCGGCAGTTGCAGAGGCATGAAGTGGTGATGGATGTTTTTTTGTGGGTTGGTGTTCCTGCTTCAGGTGCACCATCGTGCCACTACAATTCGACCGCATATGCTTAAACAGGTTCTGGACTGGCCGCGCAATACCAAGCGGGCGGTTGTCATCGGTGTCGATGTCGTCCTGGCGCTGATAGCAACATGGCTGGCGTTCTCCTTGCGGCTGGAAATGCTGCATTGGCCTGTGGGGATGGAGTGGTGGGCTTATGTGATGGCACCGGTCATCGCGATCCCGATCTTTGTTCGCTTTGGTCTATACCGCGCGATATTCCGCTACACCGGACTAGATGCATTGATGGCCATCAGTCAGGCCATTGGACTGTTTGGTGCAGTTTTCCTGGGGATCTTGCTGTCACAAGTCTGGCCTGCCATTCCGCGCAGCTTGGGTATTCTGCAGCCTATCATTTTCCTGCTTCTGGTAAGCACCAGCCGCGCACTAGCTCGGTTCTGGTTGGCCGGGGTGAGCGGGTTGGTTAGGCCCACCAACCAGGCTCGCTTGCTGATCTACGGCGCGGGTGTAGTCGGGGTGCAAACCGCATCTGCCATGGCAATGGCGCGTCAGTTTATTTTGCTGGGTTTTGTAGATGACGACGAGACCAAGGTGGGGCGCACCATCAATGGTATCCCCGTGTTTTCACCGGCTCAGGTGCCCGCCATGGTAAGTAAGCTTGCGGTAACCGATATCCTGCTGGCTATACCCAGCGCCAGCCGCGACCGGCGCAACAAAATCATCCACAGCCTGCGCGCCTTGCCCGTGCACACACGCACGCTGCCCAGCTTGTCGGACCTTGCCAGTGGCCGCGTCACAGTGCGGGATTTTCGCGAGTTGGACGTTGACGACTTGCTGGGCCGCGAGCCAGTTTCGCCGCAGACCGCACTAGTGGCCAGCCGCCTGCGCGGGCACACCATTCTGGTCACGGGAGCTGGCGGCAGCATCGGTAGCGAGCTGTGCAGACAGATTTTGCAGGAGCGCCCGCGCCGCCTGCTGATGCTGGACCACAGCGAGTACGGGCTATATATATTGCACCGCGAGCTTGAAGCCCTGTGCGCTGCCAAGTACCCCGAGGTTGAAATCGTGCCGTTGCTGGCCAGCGTGGTCAACCGCACACGGTTGGACTGGATCTGCACTACCTACCGCCCCAGCACGGTGTATCACGCAGCTGCCTACAAGCATGTGCCTATGGTTGAATGCAACCCGTCTGAAGGCATCGTCAACAATGTGTTTGGTACGCTGAACATGGCGCAGGCCGCGCGTGACGCTCGGGTGGGCAGTTTTGTGCTGGTGTCTACCGACAAGGCCGTGCGCCACACCAACCTCATGGGTGCCAGCAAGCGCATGGCCGAGCTGGTGTTGCAGGCGCTGGCCAGTCAGTCGGCGCCAGGTGCCACCACGTTCTCCATGGTCCGATTTGGCAATGTGCTGGGGTCCAGCGGCAGCGTGGTGCCGCTGTTTCGCGATCAGCTCTCGCACGGCGGACCGCTGACCATTACCGACGCTGAGGTCACCCGTTATTTCATGACTATCCCAGAGGCGGTGCAGCTAGTGCTGCAGGCCGCTGCAATGGCTGAGGGCGGTGAGGTGTTTGTGCTTGAAATGGGGGAACCAGTCAAAATCATTGATCTGGCGCGCAGACTGGTGGAGCTTTCAGGCCTGCAGGTGCGCGATGCACAAAACCCGGATGGTGACATCGAGTTGACCTTCATAGGCCTGCGACCTGGCGAGAAGCTCTACGAAGAACTGTTGATTGGCGACAACCCCAGCCGGACTGCACACCCACGCGTCTTGAAAGCTCACGAAGAGTTCATGAACTGGTCTGAGTTGATGATCCAGCTAAAGCTGCTTGAACAAGCCGCAAGCGCCAATGACGAAGCCGCCATCAGGGCTGTGCTGAGAGCCTGCGTACACGGGTTTTGTGAGGAAGCACATTAGCTGCTTTGGAGCGTTCCGACACCAGTTTTGCCCAAGAACCGCACTGATTGCAGACGATCGGTCCACTCTTTGATTTCACTGCAGCTCAATCTTGGCTTCGCGAATCGCTTTAGCCCATTTGGCGGTTTCGAGCTTGCTGCGCTGGGCCAGGGCTTCGGGGGTGCCGGGGTCCACTGCGAAGCCGATGGCTGCAAATTTCTCTTGAATGTCCTTGCTTTGCGCTGCTGCGTTGATGGCCTGGTTGAGTTTGGTCACGATGTCAGGCGGGGTGCCTGCTGGCGCAAAGACGGCAAAGTAGGCAATCAGCTCATAGTCCTTCAGGCCCAGGGCTTCGTTGACCGATGGCAGTTCGGGGATAGCCGACGAGCGTTTGGCGGACGTCACCGCCAAGCCGCGAATCTTGCCGCTTTTGACCTGGGGCAGCATGACGGCAAAGTCAGCACTGAACATCATCACCTGACCGCCAATGAGGTCGGTCATGGCGGCGGGGCCGCTTTTGTAGGGCACGTTGGTCATTTGCACGCCTGCCATCCCGGCCATCATTTCAGACGACACCAGTTGTGAGGTGCTGGCGCTGGCAAAGGTGACGAAATTCGGCTTGGCCTTGGCGATATCAACGAATTCGCGCAGCGTCTTAGCCGGCACATCGTTGTTGACCGCAATGATGAGGGGCACCGAGCCCATATACCCCACCGGTACAAAAGCGGTGTCCTGGTCATAGGGCAGCTTTTTCATCAGACTTTTCAGGGCGGCGTTGGTGCTGTTGGTGCCAAACAGCAAGGTGTAGCCATCAGCAGGTGACTTGGCCACCGCATCGGCACCCAGCATGCCGTTCACGCCGGGTTTGTTGTCGACCACGATGGTCTGGCCCAGCGACTCTGACATCTTGGCCGCGAAAGCGCGCCCGATCTGGTCGGTGGCGCTGCCCGCAGCAAATGGCACGATGGCTTTGATGGGCTTGTTGGGGTAAGGCTGGGCAATACCGGTGATCGCCCAGACGGACGTGACGGCTGCAACCAAGAAATGTTTGAGTGTCATTGAGATTCCTTTAACGAAAAAACAAGGGAAACATGGGGGCCAGAAAAACGGTCAATGCAGCGTCGTGCTACCCGGCGCGTCGGTGTGCAGCGGCTGAATCCTGAAGAAACCCGTACCGGCCGAGCCCGCACCAATTTCTTCAACGGTGGCTTCACGAACGTCTTCCACCTTCAGGCTCAGGCGCAGGGCAATGCCTGCCAGTGGGTGGTTCCCGTCCAGCACGACGTGGTCCGGGTAGATTTCGCTCACGGTGTACAGCGCATCTTTCGGGGCATCGGGGTTACAGCCTGCGGGCAGCGAAGCGCCTTCAAATGTCATGCCCGGTTCAATGTCCTTGGGGAACAGTGCACGCGGCTCAAGAAACAGCAACTGGTCATTGAAGTCACCAAACGCCTGCTCGGGCTCCAGATGCAATTCCAGCTTGGAGCCTTTCTCATGGCCTTGCAGGGCGTCCTCAATGGGTTTGAACAGGTCGTGCCCGCCAATCAGGAACTCGACAGGGTCGTCGAGCACGTCAAGTTCTTCGCCCAGGGTGTCCTTGAGCGTCCAGGTCAGCGCGACCACGCATTGTTGTGAGATGTCCATAGACGAGAATTGTCGCAGTTTGGAACGCTGTTTTCCAACACCTCACCAGGACTCTGAAGATGGACGTCACCCAACCCCTCGCACTGCTGGGCAATTTGAGCCCACAGACCTTCATGAAGCGGCACTGGCAGAAGAAGCCCCTGCTGATTCGCCAGGCCATTCCCGGCTTCAAGCCCTTGCTGGACCGTGCGGCGTTGTTCAATATGGCGGCGAGCGACGATGTGGAATCGCGCCTTGTCGTCCAAACGCCGGGTGGCACGGGCTGGCGGCTCAAGAGCGGCCCCTTGCCGCGCCGCGCCTTGCCTGCGTTGAAGCAGCCCCATTGGACGCTGCTGGTGCAGGGTGTTGACTTGCACCACGACGGTATTCGTGACCTGCTGAACCAGTTTCGCTTTGTGTCCGATGCGCGGCTGGATGACCTGATGATCAGCTACGCCACGCCGGGTGGCGGTGTGGGGCCGCACTTTGACAGTTATGACGTGTTTTTGATGCAGGCGCAGGGCCGCCGCGAATGGCGCATTGGCCGCCAGAAAGACCTTTCGCTACAGCCGGATGTGCCTCTGAAAATTCTTGCCAATTTTGAGCCGGAGCAGTCCTTCGTGCTGGAGCCGGGCGACATGCTCTATTTGCCGCCGCGCTATGCCCATGACGGTATTGCGCTGGATGAATGCATGACGTATTCGATTGGCTTTCGCTCGCCCAACCGGGGTGAACTGGCGCGCGAACTGCTGTTGCGCCTGGCGGATGACGCGCCCGATGAAGCGGGCAGCGCGCTGTACCAGGATGCGAACCAGCCCGCTGTGGACACACCCGGTGGGATACCCTCCGACTTGCTGGCGTTCGCACAGGACGCCTTGCGGCGTGCGATTGAAGACCCGGTGGTGCTGCAGCGCGCTTTGGGCGAGTATTTCACCGAGCCGAAGTCCAGCGTGTACTTTGAGGGTGGCGGCAACCGGAGTCGGAAAGCGAGCAGCAGTCAGGGTGTGCAACTCGACCGGCGTACCAAAATGATGTTTGACGACACGCATGTTTTCATCAATGGCGAGAGCTACGCTGCCTCTGGCCGTGATGCCACGTTGATGCGGCTGCTGGCTGACAACCGCCGACTTGATTCAAAGGGTATCGCCCGCGCCAGTGAAGGTGCAAAATCACTTCTATATTCCTGGATCGAAGCGGGGTGGTTGCATGAATGCTGACGAAAACACAAAGCCAACTAACACGACCGCGCAGATCGCAGGTGGCCCTGCCACTGCAACTGGTTTGCGTAAGGATTCTGAGCCGTCGAATCTCGAATTGCCTAATGGCCGCTTTGCCGGTCGCGAAGCTTTTCAGCAACTGGTGCGCGATGCGCTGGCCTGCGCAGCCCGGGACGGCTGGCACGACATCATCCTGAGTGACGCCACGTTTGAGGAATGGCCGTTGCGAGAACGTGCTGTTGTGGATTCGCTGCAAGCCTGGTCCAAAACCGGACGGCGGTTGACCCTGCTGGCGACCCGCTTTGATGGCATCGAGCGCAATCAGCCCCGTTTTGCTGCCTGGCGCAAGACCTGGAGCCACATCATTGAATGCCGCCAGTGCCGCACTGCCGACCCGCTGGATTTCCCCAGTGCAATCTGGAGCCGCGTCTGGGTTATGCAGCGCCTTGACCTGGCGCGCTGCACTGGCGTCAGCGGTAATGAGCCAGATCGCCGCGTCAGTCTGCGTGAGTCCCTGGATGAAAAACTGCGTGCCAGCAGCACCGGTTTTCCGGCCTCCACATTGGGCTTGTAAACAACACGTCAGCATGGCGGTATTGGGATTTAAGGGTTTTCCCGGTTTCGGGCT
>JANOAP010000320.1:0-2793 GCA_031411175.1 Rhodoferax sp.
GGTTCCCGCCAGCTTCGCCCCGCCTTCCACACGTTCCAGAATGAACGCCTCCATCTTTTCCTGCTCACTGGCATCAAGTGCAACTTCAGCCGCCAGATGCGCTGGGATCACAACCACGCCTTCGTCGCCACCCACCATCACATCACCGGGGTACACCGCCACACCGCCGCAGGCAATGGGCACGTTGAGGTCGATGGCGTGGTGGTGAATGAGGTTCAGCGGCGCGCTACCACCTGCACAAAACACGGGGAAGTCCATCTCGCTGATGGGGCCGCTGTCACGCACCGGGCCGTCAGACACCAGGCCTGCCGCGCCGCGCACTTTGAGGCGCGTGGTCAAAATTTGCCCGCCAGAGGCCACGCGGGTCTCACCCCGGCAGTCGATCACCAGCACATGACCAGGGGGCACGCTTTCAATGCCTTTGCGCTGAGGGTGGTCGGGGTTGTCAAACGCGCTGAGCTGGTCCACGTCTTCGCGCGCCGGGATGTTGCGCATGGTGAAGGCAGGGCCGACCAGGTTGCCGCCCGAAGGCGTCGTAAGCCGTGCTACGCCTTGCAGGAAAACATTGCGAAAGCCGCGTTTGAACAACTGGGTGCACAGGGTGGCAACGCTGACGTGACGGAGCAGCTCGGTGGTTTGGGGGTCGAGGGGGGTCATGGGTTTTTGATGAATAGGTTGAAAAGGTTCAGGTAGTTGGTTCAGGTAGTTGATGGTGTCACGGCAACTGGAGTGACTGAATCAGGGTCCACGTAATCAGGTTCCAGAAAATCAAAGTCGCAGCCCTTGTCGGCTTGTTGCACATGCTTCAGGTACAGCACACCGTAGCCGCGTGAGAATTTCGGAACAGGCTTGTGCCACAGCGCCTTGCGCCGCGCCAGCTCTCCGTCGCTCACGGCCATGTCAATGCGGCGTGCCTCTACGTCCAGCGTGATCATGTCACCAGTCTGCACCAGGCCCAGCGGCCCGCCCACGTGCGATTCCGGCGTGATGTGCAACACGCAGGCACCGTAGCTGGTGCCGCTCATGCGCGCGTCCGACAGGCGCACCATGTCGCGCACACCCTGCTTGAGCAGCTTTTGCGGAATGGGCAACTGGCCCCACTCGGGCATGCCGGGCGCGCCCTGCGGCCCGGCGCTTTGCAGCACGATGACGCAGTCTTTGTCGATGTCCAGGTCCGGGTCATCAATGCGCGCCTGCAAATCGGCATGGTCCTTGAACACCACAGCGCGACCCGTGTGCTTGCGAAACTGCTGCTCCATGGCAGCGGGCTTGATGACGGCACCGCCGGGTGCCAGGTTGCCGTGCAGCACAGCCAGGCCGTCGTTTTGCATCAGCGCCGTGTCTCTGGAACGGATCACGTCCGCGTTGTACACCTGCGCCCCGGCAATGTCTTCGCCCAGCGTCTTGCCGCTGACGGTTTTGGCGCTGCCATCAATCATGTCGCCCATCTGCACCAGGAAGGCACGCAGGCCGCCAGCGTAGAAGAAATCCTCCATCAGGTACTGCGTTCCGGTAGGCCGCAGGTTGGCCAGGATGGGGGTTTCGCGGGCCAGTTCGTCAAAGCGGGCGAGTGTGAGGTCAATGCCGGCACGGCGTGCCATGGCAATCAGGTGCACGATGGCATTGGTAGAGCCGCCCAGGCCCAGCGCAGTGCGCACGGCATTGTCAAACGAGGTGGGCGTGAGGATGTCTAGCGGCTTCAAGTCTTCCCACACCATGTCCACAATGCGCTTGCCAGTGAGCGTGGCCATGTGCTGGTGGCGCGAGTCTGGCGCGGGGATGGATGCCGCACCCGACAGCGTGAGGCCCATCGCCTCAACCATGCTGGTCAGCGTGGAAGCCGTGCCCATGGTCATGCAGTGGCCGGGGCTGCGGGCAATGCCGTTTTCCACGTCCTGCCAGTCGTCTTGCGTGATGTTGCCTGCACGCAGCTCGGCCCAGTATTTCCAGGTGTCTGACCCGCTGCCCAGCACCTTGCCCTTGTAGTCGCCGCGCAGCATGGGGCCTGCAGGCATGAAGATGGTGGGCAGGTTCATGGAAATGGCCCCCATCACCAGCGCGGGCGTGGTCTTGTCGCAGCCCCCCATCAGCACGCAGCCGTCCACGGGGTAAGAGCGCAGCAGCTCCTCGGCCTCCATGGCCAGCAGGTTGCGGTACAGCATGGTGGTGGGCTTTTGCAAGGCCTCGCTCAGGGTGATGGCCGGCATCTCCAGCGGAAAGCCACCCGCCTGCCACACGCCGCGCTTGACCTCTTCCACGCGCTGCTTGAAATGGCTGTGGCAAGAGGCAATGTCGCTCCAGGTGTTGATGATGGCAATGACAGGCTTGCCCATGTAGTCGCTGCGATGAAAGCCGATTTGCGCGGTGCGCGAGTGGTGGCCAAACGAGCGCAGGTCTTTCACGCCGTACCACTTGTGGCTGCGCAGGGTCTCAGAGGTTTTACGTGGGGTCATGGAATTGGGTCTCAATAAAATGTTGGCGCTATTTATCATTCTTACCCACTTCGCCCTGGGCCGGGACACTGAAGAGCAGAAGTTTTGCCGCCGTTGAACAATCACAGCACGACCCGGCACAGGTCGGCGTGGCATTCAGCGCAGCGGCATCAAGGAGGAGCGAAGCGGGGGACAGCCGCGGAGTCTGAGTGCCGCGTCGACCGGTGCCCGCCAACGAATGCCTCGTTGCTATGGATTCAAGCTGTTAAAACCCGCTCAACCAAAGCATCCACCACCACAACCCCCTCCCCCACCGCCCCCACCAGCACAGGGTTGATGTCCAGTGAGGCAACGCTATGTT